>CAOKHR010000212.1 GCA_948468325.1 uncultured Lachnospiraceae bacterium
TCCTGCCTTTTTAAAATTTTCCCTGGCAGATCGGATTCGCTTTTCATAATTTTCAATCGTAATAATTTCACAGGAAACAGGATTGTATTCTGCCATAAATAATGCAGAAAAACCGACTGCGGTACCTATTTCCAGAATTTTTTCCGGTCTGTTCATAGATAAGAGCAGCTTCAAAAACTGCTGCGTTTCCTTGCGGATAATCGGCACATACGTTTCCAGCGCCTCTTTTTCCAGACAGTTTAAAAACCCGGTATTTCCTGTATCCAGAGAATTGATATATCCGGACAGGCGTTCATCTATTATCATATCTGTCTTATTCTTCCGTTTCCGTACTTTCTACTTCATCCGCGGACATGATCTGCATCATTTCATAGGCTGTCATAGAAGTAGAAAGTGTATAATTTCCTTCTTTTATTTTTTTTGCATAAGAAGAAAGCTTTAATTGTACCACAAACAAATTTGCATCGCGTATTAACCCTTTTTTCTCTAACAGATCGCCCAGCTCTTTATTACTCATCTGCGATGTCACCTGAACTACCTTGTCTTCGCCTTCTTCCGGTGAATCCACGGCAGATTCCGTAAAGACACGGTAGCCAAAACCATATGCTGACTTTCCTGCCTGATACAGACCGACTACCACCAGAATCAGGATCAGGATTGAAAAACTGATGCCGACTATATTCATTATTACTTTTCTGGCGTTCATTTCTTCCTCCGTATTCAAAGCATTTCTTTGCTGTCAAAATTTACCTCAAAATCCAGTTTCTCAAAAATCTTCCAGTTCATCTGACGCATCATACGGCAGAATGCATTTTCAGCCGTCAAATATTCCCATACAAGCGGATGTCCCATAACACTCTCATGCTCTTTCAAAAGCTTATCACTTTCTTCCAAATGATCTGTGCGGCTCTTCTGGAACTCATAATTGCATCTGCGGAATTCATCTGCTTTTTCCTTTAAAACCGGATAGTGAAAAATTTTCTTTTTTGCTTCCCGGTATCTTTTGTATTCTTCGCATTCTTCAATTGCCGCAATCAATGCTTCTGTCTTTTCCTGTACCTGGCTCATATTTCTTCCTCTTTACTGTCTGCCGTTTTATACTTCCATAATAATCGGAATAATCATCGGCTTTCTCTTCGTTTCTTTCCATACAAATTCGCCGAGGGCATCTTTGATTTCTGTCTTGATTCTGCTCCAGTCCGTAACATTTTTATCCATCATCTGCTGCATGGTAGCATCTAAAATCTGCTTTGCCTCATCCATCAGGCTCTCCGAACCTCTGACATAGACAAATCCCCTCGATACTATATCCGGACCTGCAAGCACCTGTCCGGAACCTTCTTCCAGCGTAAGCACTACAATAATTATGCCTTCTTCTGCCAGATGCTGTCTGTCACGCAGCACAATATTGCCGACATCTCCTACACCGAGTCCGTCCACCATGATATTGCCCACCTGGACATGGCCTGTTATTTTTGCACCTGTCTCATCTAATTCTAACACATCCCCGGAAGAAAGGATAAAAATATTTTCTTTTTCATAGCCTAATTCTTCCGCCACTTTTTTCTGCGCCATCAGATGTCTGTATTCTCCATGCACCGGAATAGCATATTTCGGCCGGACAAGCGAATAAATCAGTTTTATATCCTCCTGACACGCATGCCCCGATACATGGGCATCCTGAAAAATGACATCCGCCCCTTTCATGAACAGCTCATTGATTACATTGGAAACTGCCTTTTCATTGCCCGGTATGGGATTGGAGCTGAAAATAATCGTATCTTTTGGTTTAATTGTAATTTTTTTATGCATACCGGACGCCATACGGGACAGCGCAGCCATAGACTCGCCCTGGCTCCCCGTTGTAATCAGCACTGTCTGTTCATCCGGATAATTTTTCAGCTGCTCCACATCAATCAGTGTATGGTCCGGTATATCCAAATATCCAAGTTCTGTAGCCGTTGCAATAATGTTTACCATGCTTCGCCCTTCTACGACAACTTTTCTTCCGTATTTGCACGCAGAATTTATAATCTGCTGTACACGGTCTACATTAGAAGCAAACGTTGCAATAATAATTCTGGAATTCTTATGCTCCGAAAAAATATTGTCAAACGTCCTTCCCACAGACCGCTCTGACATCGTAAATCCCGGACGTTCCGCGTTCGTACTGTCACACATCAAAGCCAGCACGCCTTTCTTGCCGATTTCGCCCAGCCGTGCAAGATCAATGGCGTCTCCGAATACCGGTGTATAATCCACTTTAAAATCTCCGGTATGGACTACGATTCCGGCCGGAGAATAAATCGCAAGCGCCGCCGCATCCTGTATACTGTGATTTGTTTTGATAAATTCCACCCTGAAATTGCCAAGATTAATATGCTGTCCGTATTTTACAACTTTCCTTTTTACCTTTGAAAGCATATTATGCTCATTTAATTTATGGTCAATGATACCGATGGTAAGTTTCGTTGCATAAATCGGTACATTTATTTCTCTTAAAACATAAGGAATCGCACCAATGTGATCCTCATGTCCGTGCGTAATAAAAAAACCTTTTACCTTGTCAATATTATCTCTTAAATAAGTAATATCCGGGATTACAAGGTCAATGCCCAACATATCATCCTCCGGAAATGACAGGCCGCAGTCTACGACAATAATACTGTCCTCATATTCAAAGGCAGTAATATTCATTCCGATCTGTTCCAATCCCCCTAATGGAATGATTTTAAGCTTCGAATGTTCTGTTGTTTTCTGTTTCAAAAAAATACCTCCGTTCTAAATTCTGTCTGTGAAATTATGCCTTATATTCTAAATCAACATCTTCGAGCAGTTCCGCAAAGACTTTACCGATGGCCTGTAATTCGGCGTCCTCTTCTACCATCTCATACACTGTCTCATCCCCCTCAGAGGATGTTTCTTTTAAAATATAAGCATCTGAGTCTCCGTCTTCATCTTCGGCAACCAGTAAATAGTTCTGATTGTTAATCTGTGTCTGCTCCAGGCAGAAAAATTCTGTAACTTCCTGTGTATCAGGATCTGTAAATTTAATTTTTTCCATAATTATTCCCTGTTCATTCTCACAAAATCCAGATAGCTCTGCAATATGAGCATTGCCGCTATCTCATCCACATATGCTTTTCGGTTTTCTCTCCGGATACCGCTCTCTTTCATAATGTTATCGGCAGCAACAGTTGTCAGGCGCTCATCCCACAGTTCTACCGCAATGCCCGTCCGGCGTTCTAACATTGCCTGAAACTCTTTTGTCTGTTCGCAGCGTTCTCCTTCTGTATTATTCATATTCTTCGGGTATCCCAGAATGATTTTTTCCACACCATAAGAAGAGGCAAGTTCTTCAATCCTTGCCAAAGTTTGACGCAATTTACCAGGGGACTTTCTCCGGATGATTTCGACTCCCTGTGCCGTAAGCCCCAATGCATCACTGACTGCTGCACCCACAGTATGCGTGCCAAAATCCAGTCCCATTATCCGCATAAAATTCCTCCGTATTATTTTACAAGTCCTTCTTTGATATACTCCTGTAATATCTCTTCTACAATTTCGTCACGTTCTACTTTCATAATCAGACTTCTTGCATTATTATGGCTGGTGATATAAGTCGGATCACCGGACATAATATATCCAACAATCTGGTTTACCGGATTATAACCTTTCTCTGTAAGTGCCTCATAAACAATGGTAAGTATATCCTTTACCTGCATCTCCGGTTCTTTTTCCACTTTAAAAAATTGTGTGTTGTTTAAATTCTGCATAATTTCACGCCCTTATATTCTGCTCTTTTGTTTTCTGCACGCAAAAGCACTGCTGGTACTATTGTAATATATTATGTCCTAAAATTCAACCATAAGATATACTGCCGCGTCTATCCTGCCCAAAACCCTGCCTTTTACAAAAGAATTTGACAGATTTTCTTCCGTTTCCACAGCAAGTTTAACATATTCTTTTGTATATCCTGTGAAATATTTTCTGCCGTCTTTTTCAAACGGCTCTTCCATTAAAACCTCTGCCTCGCGTCCTGTGTAAAAGCTGCGGAATTCTTCTGACATTTCATTTGCCAGTAAAATCAATTCCTCACTTCTTTTTGTTTTTATCTGTTCCGGCACCTGTTCCGGCATAACAGCAGCCTTTGTTCCTTCGCGTCTGGAATATTTGAAAATATGCATCTCATAAAAACGGATTCCTTTTACATATTCTTTTGTCATCTGAAACTCTGCTTCCGTTTCTCCCGGAAATCCCACAATGACATCTGTCGTAATCGCCGGATGGTCAAAATATTTCCGCAGCCGGTTGCAGCTTTCTTTGTATTCTGCCGTCGTATACTTCCGGTTCATCCGTTTTAAAACAGTGTCGCAGCCGCTTTGCAGCGACAGGTGAAAATGCGGACAAATCTTTTCTATTTTTGAAATTTCTTCTGCAAACTCCTCTGTAACAATGCCGGGTTCTAAAGAGCCAAGGCGGATCCGCCGTATTCCTTCTATAAGAGACGCCTCCTTTATCAAATGCAGCAGGTTTTCCCCAATATCGGTTCCGTAGGAACTTAAATGGATTCCTGAGAGTACGATTTCCTGATACCCGTTTGATGCCAGCGTCCGGATTTCATCCAGTACATCCGCAAAACTGCGGCTTCTGACTCTTCCCCTTGCATAAGGAATGATGCAGTAACTGCAAAACTGGCTG
>CAOKHR010000213.1 GCA_948468325.1 uncultured Lachnospiraceae bacterium
CGGTGAATCAGGGACCGCAGAATACGGTGCCGACACCGCTTCCGGCCGGTACACAGGTTACAGATGCGGCATCTTCCGGTAAATTCACGGTTACAGGTTCGGACACTGTGGCATATACAGGCACGACAAATACATATGCAAAATCTGTCAATATACCGGACAGTATTACATATTTGAATGTGACTTACAAAGTAACTTCTGTAAATGCAAAAGCGCTGCGTGCAAACAAGCAGGTTACAAGTATAAAAGTCGGAGCAAACGTAACAAAAATCGGAAACAACGCATTTGAAAACTGTACCAAATTAAAGAGTGTAACGGTCGGCAAAGGCGTTACTGCGATTGGAAGCAATGCATTCAAAGGATGTAAAAACTTAAAGACTATTCAGGTGAAAACAACAAAGTTAAAGAGCGTTGGCAAGAATGCTTTTAAAAATGTTCATAAAAAATGCAAGATTAAAGTTCCTGCTTCAAAAGTAAAGGATTATCAGAAGAAGATGAAAGGCAAGGGACAGGCAAAGAGTGTGAAGGTTACGAAATAGATTGGCGATTGCGGATAGTTGTGTTTCGAAACGACCGTTGTAGAAAATATACAATTTCGCTGCCGGGAGCGCTTGCGCTTATTGATGCTCGCAGCGGTACGTAAGCTGCGAAAGTACCGCAGCTAAGTACCGGCGGCATCAAAAATCCCTGCAGCTGAAATTGTATATTTTTACAACTGCTTTTGTGGAAACGGTAGTTTCGCAAGTGTCTGATGCAGAATTTATTGGGTATGAATGGTAGTGTAAAAGTCACGAAACAGAATCAGAAAGGGGATTATTTATGAAAATGAAAAAATGGGCAGCACTGATGCTGGCAGGAATGCTGGCTCTTAGTTTTACGGCATGCGGACAAAGCAGTTCAGATTCAAATGTGGGCAAAGCAGATGCCAGTAAAGAGGATTCCAAATCTTTCCAGACGGATGGGGATGAGGAAGCGGATGAAAATGAAGTATCAGATGAAAATGAAGTATCGGGAGATTTGGAAAAAGCATGGAGCAGCGTACCTGTAACAGGTGCGGTGATTGACGGGAGAATGGTGTCCTATGGGCCGATTACAGTGGAATTGCCGGAGGGGTATGTTGTGGAAGATAAGAGTGCGTCACAGCCTACATTTTACGCAGTCGATGGGCTGCAGGACGAATATCAGCCGCGCATTAGTTTTTCCGGCGATATGATGAATGTTTTTACATCTGATTCCGACGCGAATCAGGAAAGTATGGAGAGCGGAATTAAAAACAACGTGGAAAAAATCGATGGGGCAGAATTTGGAAGCATTATATCTTATGAAGAGACAACGCTTGGTACATACGATGCCATTTGGGTTGCCGCTTCGTATACATATAACGGTATTGCGATTGCATACAGAGGTTACTCCGTTTACGAAAAAAGAGATGAAACCGGAAAATGCGTAATGGTTGAGTATTATGGAGCCGAAGGGGATGACGGACATCTTGCGGAAGCAGAAGCGGCAATGGAGTCGGCTGCGCTGGTTTCAGGCGATTATGAATCCGGCAGTATATTAAATCTGGTAAGCGGCTGGGAAAGAATATTTAATTCTGAAACAACGAATCCGCTTGTAGTTGAGGGTACGAAAGTAACATACGGCCCGCTTCAGATGGAGCTGCCGGAGGGATATGCCGTAGAGGATGAGACGGCGGATATACCGATGTTTTATAGTTCAGACGGAAGTGAAAACGTCAACTTTAATTTTGCGAAGGCTTCTTATTATATGGATATGAACAGGGAGACTTTGGAAGGATTATGTAAAGATACATATTCATCGCTTGGATATGAAGATATTCAGATGGGCGATATAGAGTTGATTGATCTGGATGGTTATCATGCATGTAAAGCAAAAATCATTTGTAAAGTAGCAGGAGTAGAAATGAGGCAAATCGTGTATTTTGTATTTGAGTCAACAGACGAGTTGTACAGCAATGTAATTACAGTGACTTATACAGGAGTGACCGAACAGGATGCAATGTTTGACAGTATTAAAATTGTGGAATAAATACGGAATTTAAGCGCAGGAGGCGCCAAAAGCACTGCATCTGGGAGTAATGTAATCGACGAAATTAAAAAAGGAGGAACAGAGAATATGAAAAAGGCAGGAAAATATTTACTTATGCTGGCAGCGGTGATTTTATTGTCAGCTGTGGGATGTATAAAAGTACAGGCTGGGGATATTACCTTAAAAAACGGAAAATGGCAGAAAGGAACACTGACACTGAATCGAACAGATCAGTATTATAAGATCAATATCAAACAGACAGGTTATATGAAAGTAAGCAGAACGAGAGATGATAAAGATGCGCTTGAGCTGGATATTAAAATCTGTGACGGAAAAAAGATAGTGATTGCAGAGCCTTCTATGTTTCTGTCGGATTTTGGATTTGCAGTAAAAAAGGGAACCTATTATCTCCTTGTTTCTGATTATGCAGATGGCGGAGATGCCTGGGAGGACGGACTGATTTCAGATGAGGAGGTCAAAGAAAATTATAAGATCAAATATACATTTACGGCAGTAAAAGAAGGAAGAAAACCAACAAAACCAAGAAAAGGATTAAACAAGGCGCCTTCGTTGAAGAAAAATCAGCAGGTATCCGGATTGATATTTCAGAAAAAAACAGAGCAGCGTGTTTATTTTAAGTATGTTGCCTCGGCGAAAACAAAAGTGAACTTCAGCTATGAACTATTTGGAACACGGCTTCGTATTGCAGATGCAAAAGGAAATTTTCTGTCGTTTGATGACAAAGGAAATATGATTAAAAATAAGAATAGAGTAGTTTGGTGGGAAGAAAAGAACAAGGATTTTGTAATATTGCCTCAGGGAACGTATTATTTTGTGATTCAGCCAGACGCTTTTTCACAATCTGGTTATTATAAGTTGAAACTGCTGTAATTTGCATAGGCAAAGTATTCCGGCATTTATAAGTTTAATTCGGATGGAAGCGGTTCTTACAGTATTCAGTGTAAATAGCAGATAGAAGGAGAGTGAAACGTATGAGTATAAAGCGATTATGCATGATATTAATTGCAGCAGTTATTACAGTATTCCATTATAGCGCAGTTGATGTTTCTGCAGCTTCAAATCCTTATCCGACAACGCAGGATTGGGATGGAGACGGCAATTATGAAGTTCCCTGCACGAGATTTGCGTGGCAGCAGGTGTATGATAATCTTGGGGTAGCGCTGCCTGCATGGGGAAATGCGGGAACCTGGTTAGATTCTGCACGAAATGTAGGAATCAGTACAGGTACTGTGGCAAAAGCGGGTTCCGTTGCCGTGTGGGTTGGAGGAGGAGCAGGACATGTGGCGTACGTTACATCTGCATCCGGCAATACCTTTACGGTAAATGAAGGCGGAAGAACAGACTTGGATCATACAAGTTCTCACGGCGTAGCATATGGTTATACATTGACAAATGCCGTCGGTGCTGCCAGACCCTATGATACGGGAAAAACTTTGGTTGGTTTTATTTATCCAAACGGCAGCGGTAACTGGTATGATTCATTTACTCCCGTAAATGCAGGAGATGATTTTTATGCCAATATTATAAAAGCCGATGGCTGGGCAACAGTGGGATGTATCAATGATGACAATGTAGAAATTATAAAATACATAGGAGACGGATCAGATGTCTGGCATTTTGTAAGGCAGCCGGATGGGAGTTATGTCATTTATAATTGCCACAATAATAAGGTTTTAGATGTAGAATGTGCCTCAGCTGAAAATGGTGGTAATGTACATGTTTATGAGTATGTAGGGTTGGACAATCAAAAATGGTATATATATGGAAAATGGAATGGGGAATACTTTCTCCGTCCCAAAAATTCAAATAAGACTTTAGATGTAAGCAATGGAGGGAATGCAATAGGCACAAATGTGCAGATATGGGACCGGTACGATTGTGCGGCACAGAAATTTTCTTTGTATGAACAGCCCAAAGCAGGAAGTTCCGTATTGTCAGTTTCCGCCGGAGATTCCGATACTGCTACGATAATTTCATGGACGACAGCCAGCAATGCTACACACTATAATATCGCGTTGTCCGTAAAAGATGAAGCAAGCGGCGAGTATCGTTCCTATCCGGAGGAAATATGGAACAGAACCGGAAATTCTTACAGTATTATACTTCCGGCAGGAAGTTATCGGGCATGGCTTGGCTCATGCAACAGTTACAGTTATTCGGGCAGTAACATAGTAGAATTTACCGTACGTCAGGGTCAGGGTTCCGGTTCAGGCGGAAGTACTGTAACAGAGCCGGACAACAAACCGGATGGCGGGACAGGTAATGAACCGGATAGTGAGACGGGCAATGGGACAGGCGGCGAGACAGGTAATGAGACGGGCAACGGGACAGGCGGCGAGACAGGTAATAAGCCGGACAATGAAACAGGCGGCGGGACAGGTAATAAGCCGGACAGTGAGACAGGCGGCGAGACAGGTAATAAGCCGGACAGTGAGACGGGAAACGAGACAGGCAGTGAACCGGAAGTGAAGCCGGACAGTAAACCGGAAGTGAAGCCAGTCAGTAAACCGGAGGTGAAGCCAGTCAGTGAAACAGGCAGCAGACCCGAGGAAACGTTAAAAAAACCAAAACTATATAAACCCAGTTCTTATCAAAAGAAAACAATGAAA
>CAOKHR010000214.1 GCA_948468325.1 uncultured Lachnospiraceae bacterium
ATGCCGGCGATGGGACTTGAACCCATACGACGTTGCCGCCAACAGATTTTGAGTCTGCCTCGTCTGCCAATTCCGACACGCCGGCGTATCTGTCCATTCAAACCAGACAAATGATATTTTAGCATATTCCCTGTAATATTTCAAGTATTTTCCTGCATATTTTTTAGCGGCTAAAATAACGCAGTCCGCCGCCTCACATGAAATGCTTATAAATATCAAAGCAGTCAAACGTTGCAAAATAATCCTTCGGCGTCTCCGCACGCCGGATCAGCTGAAAGCTTCCGTCCTCTTTTAAAAGAATCTCTGCCGATTTCAGCTTGCCGTTGTAATTATAGCCCATGGCAAAACCGTGCGCTCCCGTGTCATGGATAACAAGAAGATCTCCTTTGTCAATTTTGGGCAGCATACGGTCAATTGCAAATTTATCGTTATTTTCACAAAGAGAACCTGTAATATCGTATTTGTGGTCACAGACTGTATTGTCTTTGCCCATAACTGTAATATGATGATATGCTCCGTACATCGCCGGACGCATCAGATTTACGGCACAGGCATCCACACCGATATATTCTTTATACGTATGTTTCTCATGAATTGCCTTTGTCACAAGATGGCCGTAAGGTCCCATCATAAAACGGCCCATTTCCGTATAAATAGCTACATCAGAAAGACCTGCCGGAACTAAAACTTCCTCGTATACTTTCCGTACGCCTTCCCCGATCGCATAAATATCATTCGGCTTCTGGTCCGGCGTATAAGGGATTCCCACACCGCCGGAAAGATTGATAAAACGAATGTCACAGCCTGTCGCTTCTTTTAACTCCACAACTATTTCAAACAGCGTTTTCGCCAGCATCGGATAATAATCATTCGTCACTGTATTGCTTGCCAGAAATGCATGTACACCAAATTTCTTTGCTCCTTTTTCTTTTAAAATCTTAAAGCCTTCAAATAACTGCTCCTTTGTAAATCCGTATTTTGCATCTCCGGGGTTGTCCATAATACTGTTACTGATTTTGAATAATCCGCCCGGATTAAACCGGCAGCTGATTGTCTCCGGAATCTTTCCAATGGTTTTTTCCAAAAATTCTATATGCGTAAAATCATCCAGATTGATGGTGGCTCCCAGCCTGTCTGCCAGAACAAATTCCTCTGCAGGCGTATCATTCGAAGAAAACATAATTTCTTCACCGGAAAACCCAAGCGCATCCGACAGCATAAGCTCTGTTTCCGAAGAACAATCCACACCACAGCCATACTCTTTTAAAATATTTATCAAAAACGGGTTCGGCGTCGCTTTTACCGCAAAATATTCACGAAATCCTTTGTTCCATGCAAACGCTTCTTTCACCGCTTTCGCATTTTCCCGTATTCCTTTTTCATCATACAGGTGAAACGGTGTGGGATATTCTTTCACAATCTCCTGCAGTTTTTCGTACGTTACAAATGGTTCTTTTTTCACTTTATTGTTCTCCTTTCATAATCCGGATTAACTCAATTTCATTGCGCATAGAATCCTTAAATACCTGAACAAAATTTTTCTGGCCGGAATACAGACAGGTACTTGCTTCTCCCCTGCCGAATTCCCCTGTCAGCACATGAGCCGAGTCAGCAATAATGCCGATCTGCTGCGCTTTCTCTTTCGTCTGGTAAATCATGATGTCCGCATACTCCAAAGGTCTGTCTGTTATCACAACAACTTTCTTTCCCTGCCCTGCTGCCTCTGTCATTTCTTTTTCAAACATCCGGACAAAGCGCTCTGTCATGGAAAGATACATCCGCTGTCTGGCACTCTGTATCATATTTCTTATTTTATCCTGAATATGCCTGTCTCCGGTAATGGTCAGATACCCTTCCGCTTCCTCTTTCTGTTTCGGCATAGATTCCAGAAGCCAAAACTTCATCTCTTCCAAAGCGCGTATTTTATTTGAGCAAAACTCTTCTATACAGACTGCATGATATTTAACAGCCGTGCCTTCCTCCGTATAAGCGGCCCCCTTATCCACAAGGCCGGCCAGAGCATTATATGCGTTGGAACGGGAAATGCCTGTCTGCTTGGCGGCTTCATAACCAGTTAAATCTCCGTTCTGTACAAGCCCAAGATAAATCGTTGCCTCCTGTCTTGTCAGGCCAAAACACATCAATCTTTCAATTAACTGATTCATGTTCGTATCTTCCTTTTTCATAGTGGTACTTTACAGGAATACTATAGATTCTTTCTGCAGATTTGTCAAGCGGTATTTCTGTTCTGCCGCATCATCTGCTTCCTATATAAATACCTGCTGAATCAAAAACATATAAAGTACCGTTCCGACGCCGATACTCAAAAGATTATTTCTCTTCCAGATATGCAAAATCACTACAACCGCGGCTGCAATCAGTTCCGGCGCAGCATGCGGATAAACAAAAAGATTTACGGACTTTAAACAGTAAATAACCAGCATTCCAATGACTGCCGGAGGAAGCACTGCACCGAGATATTTTATCAATGGCGGTATTTCTTTTCCTTTCGGAAACAGCAAAAACGGTATTACCCTTGTCAGAAACGTAACAACGGATACGACAGCAATAATCAGCAATGATTTCCCTGTACTAAGCGGCATATGTATCTTCCCCCTTTTCACTGTTTTTCTCAATATATTTCCTGCTTGAAACAAGACAGATCATAATACAGATCATAGACGGCAGGACAAAATTATCGCTGCCGCACAAAATCCGAAACAGCACTGCGGAAACTACCCCGATTACCGCCGGAATCCGTTTTCCTCCGGCCAGCCACTGTTCAGTAAAAATCACAATAAATAAAGCCGTCATAGCAAAATCTATTCCCTGCGCATTAAAAGGAATGACGGCTCCCGCGATGGCTCCAATCGCAGATCCTGCAATCCAGTAAAGATGGTCCAGCAATGCAATCGCAAACAGAAATTTATCTTCCGCCACACCCTCCGGTATCTTTGTCGTACAGAGCAGAGAATATGTTTCATCCGTCAGTGAAAATATCATATACGCTCTTTTTTTCCCCGCTCTTCCAAATCGTTCCAATAAAGAAAGGCCATAAAAAATATGACGCACATTTACCATAAACGTCATAAAAATCACATCAACAAAACGAATGCCCGGTACAAAAAAGTTTACTGCAAGGTACTGTCCGCTTCCGGCATATACCACGACACTCATAAAAATGGCCCATAAAAAATTGTATCCCTTTTCCTGAAACATCACGCCAAAAGCAAACCCAATAAACAAATATCCCGTCAGCACCGGTATCGTATACGGAAATGCAGCTTTAAATGCCCTCACATATCCTTTTTTCTTCATTTGCATGATTCCCCTTTCTTGTCCGGTTCATTTTATCACCCCCACATTTGCTCTGTCAACCGGCACCGGCTGTTTCGAAATATCCAATCTTTTTTAGAAAAAACACTTCATTTTATCTGGAAATATGTTATAGTATAAGCAGTATGTTTTGAAAGGATGTTTCTTTGCTATGACAAATATTTCAGCCTTAGACGCTTTAAAAGCCGCCGTATCGGCTTCCGACCAAGTGAAAAAGCAGTCAGAATCCAGTGCGGATTTTTCCTCTTTTTTAAAAACGGACAAGAATTTAGAAGAAATCTATGCAGAAGCTTCACAGACTTACGGCGTATCTACCGAGCTCTTAAAAGCAATGACAAAACAGGAATCAAATTTCAACCCGAATGCTACCAGCAGAAGCGGCGCACAGGGATTGATGCAGCTTATGCCCGGCACTGCCGCAGGCCTTGGCGTAACAAATTCTTACGACCCATATCAGAATATTATGGGCGGCGCCAAATACATACGCCAGATGTTGGACAAATACGACGGCAATGTTTCCCTTGCTCTGGCAGCTTACAATGCCGGCAGCAATAACGTCGACAAATACGGCGGCATTCCTCCATTTGCAGAAACGCAGGATTATGTAGCCAAAATCACCCGCTATCTGGAGGAAGGCGTAACCATACCGGATACCGAGACTGTCTATGCGGCAGCAAATACCGTAAACGGCAGTGAAGAAGTTACATATCAGGATTTAAACGAATTCGCGGGCGATATTTTAACCGAAATTTTTTCTTATGACGATTACATGAAATATCTCACTGCTCTCCTTGGAAAAGAGGAGACGAATCTTGCATTGTCTCTTTCGGTATCATCTACTTCCGATGACGATGCAGATGATTCACAGCCGGACAGCTATATTGCATATCAGAATCTGACAAATGCCGGTACATCCGGAACCGTAAATATCACAAACGTAAAAAACGACGTGTAGCCTCCGGCTCCGTCGTTTTTTACATTCTGCATTCTAAAATCATCCCAGCGCAATATCCAGTATCATCATAACAATAAATCCTACTACAAATCCAAGCGTTCCGGATTTATCCTCATCATCTAAATGTGCTTCCGGAATCAGCTCCTGCACCACGACATAAATCATCGCGCCTGCTGCCATTGATAAAAGAAGCGGCATAATCTGCAGTATCTTTCCTGCCAGAATTGCGGCAAGCACGCCGAAAACAGGCTCTACCACAGCAGACATACTGCCAATCAGAAATGCTTTTTTCTTTGTCATTCCCTCCCGAATCAGAGGAAGCGCAACTGCCGTCCCCTCCGGATAAAGGAAATGTCTCATAAGAGCCGGCGGCGAGTG
>CAOKHR010000215.1 GCA_948468325.1 uncultured Lachnospiraceae bacterium
CGATAACGGAGTCACCGGACCGGATTAGGGCCGCTCGGAGTTAGTTTTCAGCCGTTTCCTGCAAAGACGCTTCCAGCACACTCTTTGGAATTTTATCCGTTCTCAAAAAGGGCGTCTCTCTCTGCTGCATTTCGCAGGCTTACTCTTCTCTTCTGCGCGTTTGCTGTTTTCTTTTTCTGTTATCTTCCGCAGCAGTGCTTGTACTTCTTGCCGCTGCCGCAGGGGCATGGGTCGTTGCGCCCCGGTTTTTTGCCGACAATGACTGTTCCGGACTTCTTCTGTTCTAAGTACAATGCCTTTTTTGTTTCCGCATCAAAAATCTCGTCCCACATCGGAAGCTCATAAAGCCAGTCGGCTTTTGCATCGACCATGTTTTTGTATAATTTTTCTTTGTCAAATGCAAGGCTTACTTTTGTGTCTTCTTCCATCGTATCAATCGGATTCGGTTCAACCAGACTGTCGTTGATTCCGTCCAGAAAACCTGTCATATCTAAAATGCTAAGGCCGTATTTTTCTGCAAGCTCTTTTACTGTCCCCTCCACTTTTTCATCCGGACAAACCAGAAGCTTTTCATATACGCCTTTTTCTACAAGAAAATATCTCTGCCAGAACTTCTGCAGCTCCTGCTTATCTGCTTTTTCATTATAGGCAATTTTCTGCCAGTTCTCTAATAATGCCATATTCGTACTCCTTCTTTAAATAAAATACAAAATATAATTGTTTATTATAACAGATAATTTCAAAAAATCAAAACTTTTTTTGGCGGAACGTATAAATTTTTACACCAAAATATCGCAGGCAGGTCATTCTCCAGGCTTTTCCCTGTCTTGCTTACTGTCAGCTTTGTATGATGATGTTTTCCATTTCATCATAATAGCTTTCCGCCTCTTCCCTGGCAAGCGAATATGACTCCCGCAGCTTTTTAAGTACCTCTTCTTTTGAATCGCCCTGGTTATTACATTTTAAAATAAATCCAAATATCTGTATCCCTGCAGTTCTGCCTCTCTGCTCGCCTTCTTCTCTGCCTTTTTTATAAGCATATTCCCGCTCGCTCTTCAAATGCCTCTCCTCATCATATTCAAATATACTCATCTCTATCGCCTCCGCACGGTTTTTTAACAGGAAACCTGAAAGGATTCCATTTTTGATACAGTCGTCCACCGCCACTTCCACGGCATCTGCAAACGGCAGCTTTTTTGCGTTTTCCCTGACTTTGTTTACATACTGCGCATATTCTTTTAATATCCGGCAAGTATCCATAAGCTCTGGGTTCTGCCCAAGGTTGACATTATACATTGTCACAAGCAGCTCAAGCTCCGGCGTCTCCGGTTTCTTTTCAAAGGCATCCGAAAGCTTTAAGATTTTCTGCTCCGGCTGCTTTTGGGTGCCATTATAGAAAATCACAAATCTCGGCGTTGGAATCTGAATTAAAGCAGAGCCGTATATATCGCTGTTTTTTGTTATGCCCTGCAGTACTTTTGTGACATAGATCAGATGCCGCAGCGGCATATTCGGGTTTACGGTGGACTGGTGTTCGTACAGCATCAGTTCAAAATCCATGACAAAGGAAATATCATTTTTATAGTTCATGTAAACTGCATTTTCCAATGTCGTGATCTCAAGCATCCCCTCGTCTGTGTACGCCGTTCCGTTCACTGCATTGTACAGGCTAAGTAAATTTTCCTTTTCCCGGAACAGCATTCGGAACACCGTATCCTTATACGCCCGCTTTGGGCGCGTTTCTTTTGTCTCTTTCATTTTTCCTCCTTTAAGGTATCGCCCCCTCGCTTTCACTTCGGCGGCCTCTCGTCGGAAGGCATTTTTTTAAATGCTTCGCATTTGCCTTCCTCCTCTTACAGGAGGTATTTCAGAACCTCCTGCTTTTAAAATTTGATTGTTTGGATAAAAGCATGGATTTTCTGAATAATGATAGAAAATAGAATAGACTGCTTGATCTGTAAAAAAGAAAAAATATGCTTTTACAAAGTTTACCACAAATAAACCTGCATGACAACTATAAAACAGGATTTTTTCAAGTCCCTTTTTTCAAGTCCAGATTTGCGCAAAAACGACGCATCCCAAATATCTGGCAATACCTGGAATGTGCCGCTTTTTATGCGCACGGGCGCATATAGAAATTTCTTATGTCATTTTTTCGGTTTTACTGTCTTTACCTTTGACCATTCGGAAAAATACGTTGTGCCGTTTACCGTCTGGTATGTCCGAATTCTGACGAAGTATTTCTTCTTTGCCTTCAGTTTCTTAACCGTAAGCTTTGTCTTTGATGCGCCTTTTGCCTTCTTTAATTTTGTTGTTTTTTTCGTAAACCTTCTGCTGGTCGGATACTGGATCTGATAGCCTGATACTCCGCCCTGCTTTTTCCATTTGACGAGGAAAGATTTTTTCCTGGCTGTGACCTTGCCTTTGATGGAAGGCCTCTTCAAAACTATCTTTGGCATATTCTTAGTATTTTCAATATCTGAACCGTTTCCAGAATCATTTTTTACATTCCCTCTGTTTTCAAACCTGGCAATTAATTCCACATCCTCTAAAACAGCAAAACGGTACACCGTATCTTTTGAAACAAGTTTATCCCCCCTGTACCATCCAACAAACACACCGCTTTCTTTTGCAAACGCCTCAACCCTGGCAAAGTTGCCATACTGACAGATTCCGGAACCATTAACGATGCCGTATTGCTCGTCAGAGCTTTTTGCTGTGACCGTATAACAGGCATTTGACGATTCCTCACCGCTCAAATCCGTATCTTTTTGCAATAATTCATCTTCCTGGCTATACAAAGTATATTCTGCGCCCGAACCATCCGGCGTAGCATTTTCAAGCTCCGAAGGCGTATATGCCGGGATCTCCCCTTCCAATGATTTTCCTGCACCAAGATCCACATCAAAATAATTCACGATTCTTGTATAATCCCCTGTGAGAGCACAATATTCATTTATGGCATAATTTACCGTACCATCAGAACACCCGGTAATACTGATATTATAATCAGCATCTGCAGGCAGAATAATCTCTTTTTCTCCGTTTTCATTGATAGAAGAAATAATGCTGCTGTCCTCTATTTCCTGTGGCTCTTCATTTTTAATCGAAGCGACCAGATTTCCATTCTCATCCGTCACATCCACATCTACATCGCAATTAATCAGAATGACACGGTAAGAAGCATTATAAGACAGTTTTGGCTCTGCGTCTGCATTGTAGTTTTTATCCATCGAAGCCATCCATGCATAACAAAGTTCCGGATAATGTGCCTGTCTAAGTCCTCTTGCATTCATAGCCGCAGTAGTACAATAATTAGGATGCCTGATCAGGGCAGCTAAGAGCATATCTGCCAAATTAGCCGTTGCCTCTTCTAATGTTTCTCTGTCATAATCTGTAATTCCTGCTTCTTCCAAAGAATCCATCAGCCATGCAGAAATAATTTCCAATCCTTCCTCTTCTTTAAATTTCAGCGTATTAGTAGCATACGCCTTAAGAAGTTCCTTCCACTGGTTTTCAAGCCGGCTAAGAAAAACATCTTTTAAATCTGTACTTTTTTCCTGCCCCAAAAACATAGAACAGATTTCCCGGATTCCCTGTTGATACATTCCTACATAATTTTCACGTGATTTAATAAAATCCTTAGAAAGAATAGTTATATATTTTGACAAAAAAACTCCTTGTGAATAATTATTCTTTGTATCATCTTTTATGAAAGAAATCTTTTCCCCACCCGGAAGCCAGTTTTCCATTGCCAACTTCTTCATTTGAAAATTATCCACGCAATATCTCTTTTCTTCCGCTTTTTTCTCATCCTGCAAATTAATGCTTGGCAGAGAATTGTATATTTTCAGCATCTCTTTTTTCTTATCATTATATCCAGACGAAGTAATTTCTGCAGAAGGGAGATAAAGATCTGTTCCGTAACGCCGAAAACCCAGCGCTGCAGGCGCAACATAAGGCACCGGGTCGTTTGAGTTGATAATGTTGATAATATTATTATAAATCGCATTATCCGCATTTTCTTCCAAAGCCCCTGCCGGAGTTTCAAAACAATAGGTATATACATCATCCCTGGAATAAGTAATATCTGATGTCTGCACCATACCGTCATTTACCGCAGCTCCGGTTAAATTTGCCGTTGCCGCCGCACGGCTGTACCCCGTAATCCAGAATTTTACATCTCCGGTTATCTGTTGCTCCTTAATATATCTTTTTAAAAAGACAATGACATTATTCCTTGCCTGAAAAAATCCCGTATGGTGTCCGCTTGTCCCAATTGTAAAATTGCTTGCCCATTCTTTTTCATAACCAGCTCCCCGGATTGCAAGGGCTATGAGTGTATAATCTTTATCTCCTGAACAAATCTGCTTGCTTCCGGCTATTGCGCCAATGGAATCCGTAGATGGTTTCACCGTAAAATCTTCATTGACCTGTATTTTATCTTTATCGAACCCGATTTTTTCTAACAATGTTCTTGCGTTCTTGCTCTTATCCTTATACGCTGTTCCCTCTCCGCTCCCAAACGCAGACATGGCAAAACAGAGAGACATGGTAGCCAGGCTATGGTTGTATGTATATGAACTTTTGGTAAAATAATCATCCGTGTAATGGTATTCTGCCGTATAATCTTTATCATCTGACTGATATTGAAATATCGTCTCTT
>CAOKHR010000216.1 GCA_948468325.1 uncultured Lachnospiraceae bacterium
ATTAAAAAAATTGATTGCGCGTGCGTCATAAATGGTATATTGCTTTGATGTAGGGCCGGAGTTTGAGTTTTTTTTGTTTAATACAGACGAAAACGGCCAGCCGACGACAATTACACATGAAAAAGCAGGATATTTTGATTTGGGGCCGGTAGACCTGGGGGAAAATGCGAGACGCGATATGGTGCTGACGCTGGAGGAAATGGGGTTTGAGATTGAAGCATCCCACCATGAAGTGGCACCGGCACAGCATGAGATTGATTTTAAATATGATGAAGCGCTTGTGACGGCAGATCATATTATGACGTTTAAACTGGCAGTCAGGACGATTGCAAAACGCCACGGTTTATTTGCCAGTTTTATGCCAAAGCCGAAATATGGCGTTAACGGTTCCGGAATGCATATTAATATGTCGCTTTCCAGAGACGGAAAAAATGTATTTTTTGCTCCGGAAGAAGCGCTGGGGTTAAGCCGTGAAGCGTATTATTTCATCGGAGGTATTCTAAAGCACATGAAGGGAATGACATTAATTACCAATCCGCTTGTCAATTCCTATAAGCGTTTGGTGCCCGGATATGAAGCACCCATTTATATTGCATGGTCGGCAGCAAACAGAAGTCCGCTGATTCGGATTCCGGCTTCACGCGGTGCGGGAACCCGCATTGAGCTTCGCTGTCCCGACCCTTCCGCGAATCCGTATCTTGTGCTTGCAGTCTGCCTTGCGGCAGGGCTTGACGGTATACAAAATAAGATTCTCCCTCCGGAGGGGATTACGGAAAATATTTTTGAAATGCGTCTTTCGGATAAAAAGAAAAAAGGAATTGAGGAGCTTCCGGCAGATTTAGGAGCAGCAATTGAGATGTTTGAACAAGATGCGTTTATTATGGAAACGCTCGGAGAGCATATCAGTGAGAAATTTTTAAAGGCAAAAAAAGCGGAATGGGCAAATTATCAGGCACAGGTAACAGAATGGGAACTGAATGAATATCTGTACAAAATTTAAATACGGTAAATGACAATGAATATAATTTTAGTGTTTCCAAAGATAGAAAACGGCAGCCGCATGAAAAATATTCTGCAGCAGAATGGCTTTACCGTTTCCGCAGTCTGTACGGCAGGAGCAAAAGCGCTTCAGTATATTGACAGCCTTTCTGAAGGGATTGTTGTCTGCGGCTACCGCTGTTTGGATATGGTTTATTTTGAATTATATGAGTATCTTCCTCCCGGTTTTGAAATGCTTTTAGTGGCGTCTGCGGAACATTGCGGCAGCAGGGAATATCAGGAGATTGTCTGTCTGCCTATGCCGCTTCGTATACATGAACTGATACAGACGCTGCATGTGATGTCGGATGAGATTTTGCGCAGAAAAAAACGCTTTGGGCGCAAAAAAGAAAGGACAAAAGAGGAAGAGGAAATAATTTGCGCTGCAAAAGCGCTTTTGATGGAAAAAAACCATATGAAAGAAGAAGAAGCGCACCGCTATCTTCAGAAGCGGAGTATGGACAATGGGACAAGTCTGGCAGAAACCGCACAGATGATCATCTGCCTGATAAAAGGATAAAAATGCGGCAATGGTAAATTGTTGAATATTTTGTGCGGCTGGTGTATCATAGTGGATGGATGTGAAAATAAAAAGCAGATCAGTCAGGAGGTATCAGATGAAATTTACGAAAATGCACGGGATAGGAAATGATTATGTATACATCAATTGTCTGGAAGAAACAGTGGAAAATCCTTCCGAACTGGCAGTTAAAATAAGCGACAGACATTTTGGCATAGGATCTGACGGATTGATTTTGATCCGGCCCTCTGAAATTGCAGATTTCGAAATGGAAATGTATAATGCCGACGGTTCCAGAGGCGAGATGTGCGGAAACGGAATCCGCTGCGTGGGAAAATATGTGTATGACAGAGGACTTACGGATCAGACGCATATTACGGTTGAGACTCTGGGAGGAATAAAACAGCTGGAGCTTCTGACAGAAAACAAAAAAGCCGTGCAGATCCGGGTGGATATGGGCAGGCCGGAATTTGCGGCGGAGAAAATTCCGGTGAGGGCAGAGCAAAAAGAGGTGATAAATGCACCTCTTATCGTAAACGGCAGAGAGTATCCGGTGACCTGCGTGTCCATGGGAAATCCCCATTGTGTTGTTTTTTTAGAGGAAGATGTCAGAAATCTGAATTTGCCGGAAATTGGCCCGCATTTTGAAAATCATGAAAAGTTTCCCCAAAGAATCAATACGGAATTTGTCAATGTATTGGACCAAAGAACACTTCGTATGCGTGTGTGGGAGCGGGGAAGCGGGGAGACGCTGGCCTGCGGGACAGGAGCCTGCGCAGCGGCAGCAGCGGCAATTGTAAACGGCTATACCGATAAGGAAGTGACCGTCCGTCTTTTGGGCGGAGATTTAAAGATTCAGTGGGATGGTAAATCAGGCACGGTCTATATGACGGGAACGGCGGCCTTTGTATTTGACGGAGAAATATAAGAAACAAAAAAGGAGAAAAGATATGTTTAAGATTAATGAAAATTACCAGAAACTGCCGGGAAGTTATTTATTCAGCACGATTGCAAAAAAGGTGGCGGCGTTTACAGAGGCAAATCCGGATAAAAATATTATCCGCCTTGGAATCGGCGACGTGACGCAGCCGATTGCACCGGCAATTATTCAGGCGATGCACAAGGCGGTAGATGAAATGGGAAATGCAGAGACATTCCATGGCTATGCGCCGGATCTTGGATACGATTTCCTGCGGAAAGCGATTGTAAAAAACGATTATCAGGCAAGAGGATGCGGCATTACAGAAGATGAAATTTTTGTATCCGACGGAGCAAAGAGCGATTCTGCAAATATTCAGGAAATTTTTGCGGCAGACAGCAGAATTGCCGTGTGTGATCCGGTTTACCCGGTCTATGTAGATTCCAATGTAATGGCCGGAAGAACGGGAACTTACAATAAAGAGACAGAGGTGTGGAGTGATGTTATTTACATGCCTTGTACGGCGGAGAACAATTTTGTGCCGGAATTTCCCAAAGAGACGCCGGATATGATTTACCTGTGTCTGCCGAATAATCCAACGGGAACTACACTCACAAAATCACAGTTGCAGGAATGGGTGGATTATGCAAATAAAGTCGGGGCGGTAATTCTCTATGACGGTGCATACGAAGCATATATTTCAGAGGAAGACGTGGCGCATTCCATTTATGAGTGCAAAGGCGCGAAAACCTGTGCAATTGAATTAAAGAGCTTTTCCAAAAATGCAGGTTTTACCGGTGTGCGTCTCGGTTATACGGTAGTACCGAAAGAGTTAAAGTGCAGCGGAGTTTCTCTGCGTGATATGTGGGCAAGACGTCATGGAACCAAATATAACGGAGCGCCTTATATTGTGCAGCGTGCCGGAGAAGCCGTTTATTCGGCAGAAGGCAAAGCTCAGTTAAAAGAACAGGTTGCTTATTATATGAAAAATGCCGCAGTCATCAAGCAGGGATTGAAAGAAAGCGGATATACCGTATTTGGCGGTGTAAATGCACCTTATATCTGGTTAAAGACGCCGGATCAGATGACGTCCTGGGAATTTTTTGATTATCTTCTGGAGCATGCCAATGTAGTCGGAACGCCGGGTTCCGGATTCGGGCCGAGCGGCGAAGGATATTTCAGACTGACGGCATTTGGCAGTTATGAGAACACAGTAGCTGCGGTAGAGAGAATCCGAAAACTGTAAGGAGGGACTATGATTTATATTGGAAGCCATATATCAGCCTCAAAAGGCTATGAGGCAATGGGCAGACAGGCATTAAAGCTGGGGGCGGATACGTTTGCGTTTTTTACAAGGAATCCCAGAGGAGGAAAGGCAAAGGCAATGGATGAGGCGGATGTTTCGCGTTTTCTTGCGCTTGCAGAAGAACATTCTTTCGGGAAGCTTGTGGCGCATGCGCCCTATACGATGAATGCGTGTGCCGCAAAAGAGGATATTCGCAGGTTTGCGAGAGAGACGATGGAGGACGATCTGGCGCGGATGGAGTATACACCGGGCAATTACTACAATTTCCATCCGGGTTCTCATGTGGGACAGGGAAGTGAAGCCGGAATCGAGATGATTGCAGAAATTTTAAATGAAGTGCTAAAACCGGAACAGACGACGACGGTGCTGCTTGAGACAATGGCGGGCAAGGGTTCGGAAGTCGGACGCAGCTTTGAGGAACTGCAGGAAATATTAAAGCGGGTGAAATTAAAAGAAAAGATGGGAGTATGCTTCGATACCTGCCATGTATGGGATGCGGGATACGATATTGTAAATGATCTGGACGGCGTGCTGGATAAGTTTGATACGGTTATCGGGCTGGAAAATCTGAAAGCGATTCACATGAACGACAGTATGAACCCGTTTGCTTCCCATAAGGACAGGCACGAAAAGATCGGCCGGGGACAGATTGGACTGGAAGCGATGAAACAGATTATAAATCATCCGAAACTGCAGGGGCGCCCGGTTATTTTGGAGACACCGAATGATGATGCCGGATGGGCGGAAGAAATAGCACTTCTGAAAAGTCTTCACAGCGGGTAAAAATATATTTGACAGAATAAATTATGGGATATAAAATAAAAATATATATTTAAAATACATTTTTCAAGCTTAACTGTCGCAAAAGGTACACTTTTT
>CAOKHR010000217.1 GCA_948468325.1 uncultured Lachnospiraceae bacterium
CCCATCATGACATTTTCAATATTAATATCTGTCAACGGCTTATTCGTCGATGTTGGATGTGTACCGGCTACAAATCCCATATGAATCTCTTTCGCAGTCTCTCCTTCCTGCGCATAAGTTCTTAAGTCTTCAAATATTTTAAAATCTAATACTGCCTCTTTCGCACTACCTTCCTTTTCTACAAGCACCGGTTTTCCTTCTTCATCCTCTGTGCGGTCGCAAACTGCCATTCTAAGCTTAATGTGTGAAGCATCTTCATAGGTAAGTGTAATACGGAAATGCTGATCCTTCTCCATTCTCATTGTACGAAGATCCGGATTCCAGCTATCAACTGACTGATTTTCGGAATTCGTATATCCCTGATCGGCATCAGCCCAGCTTCCCTGATCTCCCATTTTCCACTCAACCCACCAGTCTCTTCCGTTATAACCAAGAAAAGCCCAGTGCGTGCTGTCCACATACTTCAGCATAATTCCAAGACGTATCTGATCATATTGATAATCATCCTGTGGATAAAAGACGAAACGCATAACTTTGCGCTCATCCGGTTGGGATGTAATATCTATCCCGCTTGCATAGACACATGCCGGTGCGCTATTAGTCTTATCACCTGTATCTGCTGACATATCCCCATTCGTATTGCCATCTGTTTCCGAAGATGCAAGACGCCACGTTGATATGCCTGCTCCAACCAGTTTCGTAGGTCCCCATTTTTCAAATTTTGCATTTGTTTCTGCATTCAGCCAGTTGTCCTGCGTAATCGAAAATCTTCCGTCCGACTCTTTATGCATCCACTGACTTGTAGTTTCTGTCTGAATTTTAGGCGCTGCCTCTGTTTTCAGACCCCACCCCGGTAAAATTGATGTTGCTACAACTGCTGCAGCAAGCACTTTTGCCAAAATTCTTTTACCTTTCATTTATGTATCCTCCTATCCTACTATACAGCCACAAAACAACCCTATAGTATGTATAATTTATATTTTTATACTACATCACTTTCTTATAAATTACAACTGAAAAATTACCCATATGACAGTGTAACTTTATTTTCGGTTTTGAACTATATATGTAATTTGTCCCATGATGCCCCAAACCAGCATTGGGCAATCATTTTCATACCTGATGTATAATTTTGAAAAAATAGCTGTAATCAAAAAACCGAGTAAAATTTTACACTGTCATTACCATATTGTTTTCGAAACGTAAATTTCTGCATTTTATAAAACATATTGCTCATACCAGACTCATCCGGACTTTATAAAATTTTTATTTGTTTTTCCGGATTATACATGATAAAGTATCTTTATCTTACAAATCTTATTCTTCGAATCAATGATTCACGGTACTTCGCCAGACTTTTCAGAAATTACAATACCATTCCGCAACAGTTTCCAGCGTATGCTTAGAAATTGCTTCCTGCCGGATGTACGGTCGCTTTGCATAATAAGAGAAAGGAGCCTGCCTATGGCTCAAAAAGAACCTATCTACAATATGGAGCAAATTTTTGAAGAACTCAAATCTTCACGGGGATTGCCTGACAATCTTTCCACAGAAGCACAGCTCTGGGATGAAATTTTAAAAAAAGAGACATTTCTTATGCCCAAACAGCTCTTCCCTCTCATCAAAGAAATTTATGGAAAAAACTATCCGGCAAACACACCCATCAAACCCCTTGCCACAGAATATTCGGTAGAGCGTTCCGACACAAAAGAAATCTCATCTGTCCGTGCAGATATTACGGTACTGGTAAACAATCGTGATATTTATCACTTTGAATGTGAAAGCAAAAAAGACAAAACGATGGTCATCCGCATGTTTGAGTACGACGTCCATATAGCCCTTAGCTATGCAGATTCTGCTTTATCCCTGCAGTTTCCCCATTCTGCTGTCTTATATCTGCAAAATAACAGCAATATTCCTGATTCGCTGACATGCCATATTTCTTTTCCGAAAAACAGTTTTTATAATTATCATGTTCCCGCAGTCAAAGTGCAAAGCTACTCTCTGGATGAGATACTGGAAAAACATCTGTCTATTCTGATTCCGTTTCTCCCGCTTCGTTTTCGCAAATATCTCCCCTCAAAAAAGAAGAATTTTCCCAAAGAAAAGTTGACTTCTTTTTATCAGCAACTTATACTGATTTTAAATAAAGAAACTGAAGGTGGATACTTAAGTGAAAATAACAGAAATGTTATTTTGAATCTGCTGAACAAAGCCATGATTCGTGTTTTTTATCAGCATGATGAATTGTTAAAGGAGGTTATCGCTATGACAGAACCTATACTGAAGCTTGAGATTGAAAAATATATCTATGCATTAGATGCAAAAATGAATGAATTGGCCTTTTTAAGCAATGAAATTTCACAGAAAAATGATGAATTGGCGCAGAAAAGAAATGAGATTTTACAAAAAGACAATGAAATTTCTCAAAAAGACAGCGAACTCTTACAGAAAAACAATGAGATTTCCCAAAAAGACAGCGAACTCTTACAGAAAGACAATGAGATTTCCCAAAAAGACAGCGAACTCTTAGAGAAAAACAATGAAATTGCACTGCTAAAAAAGGAACTTGCCCGATTACAAAATAAATAATACTGCGAAAGAGGGAGATGTAACCGATACAGGTTACATCTCCCATTCGTTTTATATAGAACAAACAAAACTCTTATCTTTCACCGCAAAAATTTATCCGGCATCTTTTAATCTCACCAGAATCCGGCTCTGTGACTCTGTCTGCCAGAAATACCGTTTTTCCATATCACACATCTCTAAAATGACCTTTCTCCTTATTATCCATTATAGATTTTTCCTGTTACAGAACATAGAAAATTTCCACAAACTACAGAAATTATTATAACTTTTTAAGTTATCTATTTAACAACTCTTTCCGTTGTGTTTCGTCATACTTACAGGGTTATTTTTGTGTCAATAACGGTAAACTATAATAAATACAGAAAATACGAGGAGGTATTCCATGAATATTTATGATTACATCATTCATGATTACAAACCGGACATGGGGAAACGCATACGTATCTGCCGTCAGCAGTCTGGCCTTACACAGGAAAAGATGGCAGAAATACTTGATGTTTCTGTCAAACATTACAGTGAAGTAGAACGCGGTATTACAGGACTGTCCGTAGAAAAACTGATTTTTTTATCTCATCTTTTTCATGTCAGTCTCGACTACCTGTTAAAAGGAGACGGCGAGCCTGCTTCGATTCCCTGTATACTGACTGATCTTTACGATTCCTGTCCCGATGAGAAAAAAACATCTCTCATAAAATTAATCAAAAATCTGAAAGTATTAATGGAGGAATAAAAAAATGATTGATTCTCTGGTTTTTGGAATCAATCATTTTTTATTTCTTAAACTGACAGCAGCCTTGATACGCAGTCTCTTTCTGCAATATAGATAGGAAAATCATTTCCCGTATACGGGCAGTCACCCATTGTAATTTCAAGACGTACTGTCTCATAAGCAAGTTCCGGAAAATTATTTTCTTTGCTTAAATGTCCAAGCATCACTGCACCTGTTTTGTCATGCAGCACACTGCAGAGAAGCTGTCCGCAAAGTTCATTCGACAAATGTCCCTGCTTACCCAGAATTCTCTGCTTTAAAAAATAGGGATAGGAACCTGTCAAAAGCATATTTACATCATGATTCGCTTCTAACAAAAGAAGATTCAGATGCTTTAGCTTCTCCACAATCCCCTCATCATATGTACCAAGATCTGTAATTACGCCTGCCGATCTGCCGTTGCTCTTTATGATAAAAGCCACTGACTCCGCGGCATCGTGGGAAGTTTTCACCGCTTCTACTTCCAGATTTCCTATGGAAAATTTTTCATTTGGAGCAATCACACGAAACAGAGATTCTTCAATTTTTCCTACGGAAGGCGTATGTAAAACCGCCTGTTTCGTCCCTTCTGTCGTATAAATCGGCAGCCCGTACCGCCTTGCAACTACCCCCAGTCCGCTGATATGGTCAATATGCTCGTGCGTTACCAGCACGCCTGCCATTTCAGAAGTCTTATGTCCAAGCGAATTAAGCCCCTGTTCTATTCTTTTTCCGCTGATTCCCGCATCAACGAGCAAATGGCAGTCATTTTCTCCCGCCATAATACAATTGCCGCTGCTCCCGCTCGCAATACTGCATAATTCCATCTTATTTACTTCTCTTCCCAATAAATTTCAATTGCATCACCGCTTTTTAGCTGTCTGACATAATCTGCATATTCTCCGTTCACCTTTATAACAATCGGCCGGCCATTGGAGGCTTTCAAATCAAAATCAATAAAATCAAATATATCTACGAAGATATAGTCCGGCTTTCCGGTAAGCTTAATCGGATCTCCGTTTACGGTTACATGCAGTGCCGTTTTATCCTCTTCCTCTTCTATATCCTCTTTCTCTTCTGTATTTTCTTCCTCTGCTGCATCTTCTTCCTCTTCATCATCTGATGTCTCTTCTTCTATTTCATATACATTCTCCGGCTCAAGCTCCAATTCTTCTTCCAGTTCCTGCTCCGTATCAAATTCCTGCTCATCGTCTGCATAGTCCATTGTCTCTTCTACCCAGTCAATTGTAAAATTCTCATACACAAGCGTATCCATATTGGCCGGACGGTTGTTGACAAG
>CAOKHR010000218.1 GCA_948468325.1 uncultured Lachnospiraceae bacterium
TGGCAAAGAAAGTACAAGGATATATTAAGTTACAGATTCCTGCTGGAAAGGCAACACCTGCTCCTCCAGTTGGACCTGCATTAGGACAGCATGGCGTAAATATCGTAGAATTTACGAAGCAGTTCAATGCAAGAACTGCAGATCAGGGCGATTTGATTATTCCGGTAGTAATTACTGTTTATGCAGACAGAAGTTTTAGTTTTATTACGAAGACTCCGCCTGCACCTGTATTAATTAAGAAAGCCTGCAATATTAAGTCCGGTTCCGCAGAACCGAACAGAACAAAGGTTGCAACTATTTCCAAAGCAAAACTTCAGGAGATTGCAGAATTAAAGATGCCGGATTTAAATGCGGCTTCGCTTGAAGCGGCAATGAGCATGATTGCAGGTACGGCAAGATCTATGGGTGTAACGGTTGAAGAATAGGCCGGAAGCAACTAGTGGGAGGGAGATGCTCCCCGATAATACCACAGGAGGTTATAGAAATGAAAAGAGGAAAAAGATATTTAGAAGCTGCAAAAGTAATTGACAAAGCAGTTTTATACGATAAAGAAGAAGCTGTTGCTCTGGCAAAAAAAGCAGCAGTTGCAAAATTTGATGAAACAATCGAGGCTCATATCAGAACCGGTTGTGACGGACGTCACGCAGAGCAGCAGATTCGCGGCGCAGTTGTACTGCCGCATGGAACAGGTAAAACCGTTCGTGTATTGGTTTTTGCAAAAGGAACCAAGCTTGACGAAGCACAGGCAGCGGGTGCGGATTTCGTTGGCGGTGAAGAACTGATTCCGAAAATTCAAAAAGAAGGCTGGCTTGATTTTGACGTAGTGGTCGCTACACCGGATATGATGGGCGTTGTGGGACGATTAGGACGTGTACTCGGACCAAAGGGATTAATGCCTAACCCGAAAGCGGGAACAGTTACCATGGACGTTACAAAGGCAATTGCTGACATCAAAGCCGGTAAGATTGAGTACAGATTAGACAAGAGCAATATTATTCATGTGCCAATTGGAAAAGCATCCTTTACAGAGGAACAATTAGCGGACAACTTCCAAACTCTTATGGATGCAATCAACAAAGCAAGACCAAGCAGCGTAAAAGGACAGTTTATCAGGAGTATTACACTTGCTCCTTCTATGGGACCCGGTGTAAAAGTAAATCCTTTGAAAGTTGTAAGGTAATTTGCTGATTGACATCTGCTATATATCATGCTATAATGCATAACCGAAGTGAATACTGCCGAAGACAGCAGGCGCCGTATGGCGTAATCATCTGAGCCTGCCGAGGAGTTTTAAGGATTTATATCTTTGTAAATGATCATTACCTCTCTGTCTTTGGGCAGAGAGGTATGTTTTTTTTAAAATAATAGAAGGAGGTGCACGACTAGTGGCAAAAGTTGAACTGAAACAACCAGTCGTACAGGAGATTGCTGAAAGCATCAAAGATGCGCAGACAGCCGTATTAGTTGACTACCGCGGACTTACCGTTGCGGAAGATACCCAGCTGCGTAAGCAGCTCAGAGAGGCTGGCGTTTCTTATAAAGTGTATAAGAACACAATGATGAACTTTGCATTTAAGGGAACAGAATTTGAAAGTCTTTCCGAAATCTTAGAAGGGCCGAGCGCACTTGCGGTCTCTGCTACAGATGCAACAGCTCCGGCCAGAATTCTGGCAAAATTTGCCAAGACTGCTCCGGCTCTCGAAATTAAGGGAGGCGTTGTAGAGGGAACATTCTATGATGCAGAAGGCATGAAAGCAATTGCAGCAGTTCCGTCCAGAGAAGAGCTGCTTTCCAAATTCCTTGGAAGCATCCAGTCTCCGATTACGAACTTTGCACGTGTGCTTAAGCAGATTGCCGAAAAAGACGGCTCTGGAGAAGCGGCTGAAAGTGCTGCAGAGTAAGTGTTTTTGAAAGAAACCAAAATAATCAGTGATGAAAAATAATATTTATGGAGGAAATTAAAATGGCTAAATTAACAACAGCAGAATTTATTGAAGCAATCAAAGAATTAAGCGTATTAGAGTTAAATGATTTAGTAAAAGCATGTGAAGAAGAGTTCGGCGTATCTGCAGCAGCGGGCGTTGTAGTTGCAGCAGCAGGCGGCGAAGGTGCAGCAGAAGAAGAAAAGACAGAGTTTGACGTAGAACTGACAGAAGTTGGACCGAACAAAGTTAAGGTTATCAAGGTTGTCCGTGAAGTAACCGGTTTAGGATTAAAAGAAGCGAAAGACGTAGTTGACGGCGCTCCGAAAGTTGTAAAAGAAGCTGCTGACAAAGCAACTGCCGATGATATTAAAGCGAAACTTGAAGCAGAAGGTGCAAAAGTTACTTTAAAATAATCTTTGGACAAAGCGTATACAAAAACAGGAGCCTTGCGGGGTTCCTGTTTTTTTATACCGGTATTTTTTTCATTTCAATCAGAGATTCTAAATACCGAATCGTTGTTTCCAGTTCTTCAATGGTGAGCGCATTTGCCAAATCAATTAACGAAGATTGTTTTTGTTTTATCCCAAACAGAACGTAATCGGCAGATGTGTTCAGCTGCCGGCAGATTTTTGCAAGGGTATCCTGGGACAGTCCTTTTTTTCCGTTTTCAATTTCAGATAAAAAATTAATAGATATGTCAATGAGCTCGGCAAATTCTGCCTGCGTATAATCATACATATGCCTAAGCTGCCGGATTCTCTGTCCGACATCCTGTTTGTCAAGAATATCTCCCATTACGATTCCTCCATTTGTTTCAATTATTGTAACAGTATTCCCGAAAGCAAAACATTAATTATAGATTTATATTATTCGCTTAAAGCGAATAAACATTGACATAAATCGACAATAGAATTAATATAAATATATAGGCTTATGAGAGGACATTAAATAATGAAAAAATTTTTATGTAAATTTGTTTGGGGAACGATATTATTCTTTTGTTGTATTTTCTTTTGCGGCAGGGCAGAAGCACGGACATATGCGGATTATAAAGACTGCGTATATGAATTGCCGGAAGCCGGAGAGAATACAGATGCGGAATGCATAAGAAGCGAAAGAGATTTTTTTGGAGACTGGAGGTATATCAGGATTTATCTGAATCAAAAATTATATGTAACAGTGGATTTGCTGATTGTGGCAGGCATTTTAATATTTATATGCTTTATTGCACTCGGAAAAGAATAGTGTATAAATTGCAAAATATTGCAATTTATTCCGGCAGAGATTATAATAAAAAGAAAATATGATTGAGACGGGGGATTTGCATGAAAATTCAGAGATTTAACAGAAAATTTTCCTGCGTTCTGGCTGTTTGCATAATGCTGCAGCTTTTTGCGCCGGGGATTTTAAAAGTATCTGCACAGGAAATAACTGCCGGAAATGTCAGCCGTGAGGATGACGGCAGTGTTGTGATTGATGTTACAGATCCGAAATACGGAGCAGACAAGACAGGGAAAGAAGACAGTGCGGAGGCAATCTGGGAGGCATTTGAAGATGCAAAAAAAGCGACGGAAGACGGTGCGGCAAGCGTTACGGTCAACTTCCCGAAAGGGGAATATCATATTTATAAGGACCGTGCCCAGACAAGGGAATATCACACTTCCAATACCAACAGTATTGAAAATCCCATCAAAACCATCGGACTATTAATTGAGGGACAGGAAAATTTCACATTGGAGGGGAACGGTTCCCTTTTTATGATGCATGGAAATATGATGGCGCTGGCAGTTGTCAGATCTGAAAATGTGACGCTTAAGGATTTTTCCTGGGATTTTGGCGTTCCTACCGTGACGGAGATGACGGTGACCGGCATGGGAGAAGAAAACGGGCAGCAGTATACGGATTTTTTGATTCCGGAATGCTTTCCGCATGCAATTTCCGGCAATACTATTACCTGGTACAGTGAGAAAAGTCCCTATACGGATGAATATTACTGGACGCAGACAGGACATCACAGTCCGACGTATGCAGTCGTCGGCTATCAGCCAGGCGGTGAAATGTCAAGGAATTACTACGAGTCAGACGGGCCTTTCAACGGAGTTTCCGGGATTCAGGAATTAGACACCACGCATGTCCGTATTACCTATAATTCTTCGCGGCCTTCTATGCAGCAGATAGGAACGGTGCATGAACTGACGGCAAATGCCCATCGGCAGACGGCGGGAGCATTCACCTGGGAGAGTGAAAACGTAACGGCACGGAATGTCAACGTTCATTTTATGCACGGATTCGGCTGGCTGATTCAGATGAGCAGAGACGTTTATTATTATGATTGTAATCTGACGCCCAGAGAGGGTTCCGGACATATTACGGTCAGCTTTGCCGACGGCATCCACGCTTCCGGCGCTGCGGGAGATCTGGTTATTGAAAACTGTAATTTTGCCAATACCCATGACGATCCCATTAATCTTCACGGGACATTTACCAGAGTAGAGCAGCGAAAAGACGATCACACCCTGATATTGAAATATATTCACAGGCAGCAGGGCGGTTTTCCCCAGTTTCATGCCGGAGATAAAACCGCGTTTTTTACAAGAGATACCCTGGAATCTACAGATAATGAAACGCTTTATACCGTAGATGAAGTGATTTCCAATCCCGGTGAAAACGGGAACGATTTA
>CAOKHR010000219.1 GCA_948468325.1 uncultured Lachnospiraceae bacterium
CAGCAGGCATATGCGCAGGCAAATGAAGTCGTTATGATTGCCACGAAGCAGGCACAGGAGATTTTAGACAATGCAACGAATACTGCCAATGAAATCCGTTCGGGAGCCATTAGTTATACCGATAATATGTTAAAGAATCTGGAAGAAATCATTTCCGGTTCCATTGAGACTTCCAGGGCAAGAACAGACAGTTTTGTAAGTTCACTGCAGAATTATCTGGATGTAGTTATGACGAACCGTTCGGAACTTGTGCCGCAGGAGTTAGACGGTACAGGCATTGGGCAGGAGAATAAAAATCCGGTGTATCCGGCCTTTTCGACAGGCGAAGATGAATCAGGCGATGAATAAAATGCCGAACAGGCAGCTTATCATACTGCTTGCGGCAGCAAAACACAGGCGGCAGATAAGATAACGTGTTCTTGAAAATCCGCATTCTGCAGTCATAGAGCATGTTTGGGCAAAGCCGCATAATCCGCCGAATGAAGCGAAAAATACAGCCAGGGGATAAATATATCTGAGCGGCAGATAAGAATTTTTCAAACAGGAAATGCCGGTTGTTACTTCGACCAGCCCGGTGCAGATTAAATTTGCCAGGGGATACTTCGTATTATATGTATGGAGCAGAGCGGCGAAGATTGAGAATAAGACGATATATCCCCCTAATTTAGTTAATGATTCAAATCCGTTCATAATGCCGGCATCGATGATTCGAAAATTCAGTACAGAATCCGATGCCGAATTTTTTTCGTTTGTTATCTTCTGTTTTTTCAGGCGCCAGACGGCATAGCAGACGGGAGGAAGATAAAGCGCTGCGTAGCTTGGCAGCGCCATTTCAGGCATGTTTAAAATATTTGTTAAAAGATAGCCGCTGACAAAGACAGGACTTAGCTGATTAAAGCATATAGCAAGAATTTCTCCTTCTTCTTTACGGATTTTTTTCTGTCTGACCAGATCGGCGCTGATTTTACTTCCGAGCGGAAAGCCGAACAGCATACCGCCCAGAAACGCAAAGCATCCGTTTTTGCTTGTGGGTACAAAATGCTTTGTGACTGGGTACAAATATTTTGTGACAATCTGCATATAATTGGAATACACCATTAAATTAGACAGGATTGCAAGCGGAAGCAGGGCAGGCAGAATTTGTTCGTACCATAATAAAAGTCCGTTTGCGGCTGCTGCCGTGGATACAGACGGATGTGTTATAATAAACAGGATAAATAATAGCAGTGCGGTTATAATTAAATATTTTTTTTTCATGATACAATATATTATAAAATGGAGGCAGCTATGAGTGTTTTAGAAAATTTACAGCCTCAAAATGTGTTTCACTATTTTGAGGAAATCAGCCAGATTCCGCATGGTTCTTATCATACAAAAGAAATCAGCGATTATCTGGTGAATTTTGCAAAAGAGCGGGGATTGGAATATTATCAGGATGAGGATAATAATGTCGTTATTATCAAAGAAGCGTCGAAAGGCTATGAACAGGCGGAGCCGGTAATCCTTCAGGGCCATATGGATATGGTTTGCGAAAAAGAAGAAGGCAGAGAGATTAATTTTGAAAAAGAGGGCCTGAAGCTTTATGTAGACGGTGATTTTCTCAGGGCAGAAGGCACGACATTGGGCGGCGATGACGGAATTGCAGTCGCTTATGCGCTTGCCATTTTAGATGATGATGCGCTTTGTCATCCAAGGCTTGAAGCAGTGATTACAACAGATGAAGAGGTCGGGCTGCTCGGAGCGAAATCAGTGGATTTGTCTATGTTAAGAGGGCATATTCTTTTAAATATTGATTCCGATGTGGAGGGACATTTCCTGACGAGCTGTGCCGGAGGACTCAGCGCACAGACAAAAATTCCGGTGACTTACGAAAAAGCGGAAGGCGTATTGGTATCTTTGCGTCTTTGCGGACTGGAAGGCGGACATTCCGGAAGTGAAATTGATAAAGAGCATGCAAATGCGATTATCGAGATGGGAAGAATCTTAAAATATTTGGAGCAGCGGATCACGATTCGGATTGCTTCTTTAGAAGGCGGTTTAAAAGACAATGCAATCCCAAGGGAAGTAAGCGCTTCCGTTGTAATTTCATCAGATGAAATCGGGGATTTTAAGAATTATATTGCGGAAATTACAGAAGTTTTACAGAAAGAGTATGCCGTACCGGAGCCGGGGCTTTCGGTTGAAGTAAACGTATCAGACGAGCAGTCTGTGAATGTGCTTGCTATGATGTCGATGCAGAAAGTGCTGTTTTATCTGCGCAATGTGCCAAATGGCGTGATGCATATGAGCACAAATATAAAAGGGCTGGTGGAGACTTCTTTAAATGCGGGAATTATGAGGCTTACAGAAGAAGAGTTTTATGTTTCCACATCTGTCCGCAGCAGTGTAAAAAGCCGCAAGGAGGAGCTTGCAGATAAACTGACGTATCTGACAGAGTTTCTGGGCGGCACCATTTGCATTGAGGGGGATTATCCGGCATGGGAATACCGTGCAGAGTCCAAAGTCAGAAACAGGATTGCAAAAATATATACAGAGATGTTCGGCGAGGCTCCTGTTTTTGAGGCAATTCATGCAGGTTTGGAATGCGGTATGCTTGCCGGTAAAATTGCAGATTTGGATGCGGTTTCTTTCGGACCGGACAATTTTGATATTCATACGCCGAAAGAGCGTTTGAGCATATCTTCGGCAGAACGTGTATATCGTTTTATAACGGAATTTTTAAGGAGTATGAAAGAAACTCTGTGACGATACGCAAATATGCTTCTTTTGTTTTACTGTTCCTGGCAGTTGTGATGGCAGACGCTTATCTGTTTCATGCGTTGTATGAAAATATACAGAGCAAAAGAGAAGATGATTTAAAGGCGGTATGGGAGGATATGGTTTATTTTCCCGTACCGGAATCGTCTTATGATACGAAAGGCTTCTGTGTCAGTTTTGCAAACAGCTGGATGGAAGCGCGTAATTTCGGAGGCGAAAGAAGCCACGAGGGCTGTGATATTATGGCAGCCGTCAATAAGAGAGGACATTATCCGGTTGTGAGCATTTCCGACGGGTATGTGGAAAAGATGGGCTGGCTGAAACTAGGCGGATACCGGATTGGTATCCGAAGTGCGCACGGCGTTTATTTTTACTATGCACATTTAAGCGATTACGCGCCGGATTTAAAAATCGGAGATGAGGTAAGGGCGGGAGAGCTGCTTGGATTTATGGGAGATACCGGATATAGTGAGACGGAGGGTACCACAGGATTCTTTCCGGTGCATCTGCATGTGGGAATTTATCTGAATAATGAAGACGGTGAGGAAGTAAGCTATAATCCGTATCCGTTTTTGAAAGAACTGGAAGCGAAAAAGCTTACATTTTGTTTTGAGTAGAGGAGAGTGTCATGCGTCTGGATAAGCTGCTGGCGGATATGAATATCGGTACGAGAAGTGAAGTAAAACAGTACATAAAAAGGGGAAATATTACGGTAGACGGAAACTGTAACGTCAGTGCGGGACAGCATGTGGATCCCAAAACACAGACAATCTGCTGTTTTGGAAAAGAACTGCATTATCAGAAATATGTGTATTATATGTTTTATAAACCAATAGGCTGTGTTACGGCGCGTACGGACGGAAGCCATAAGACAGTGATGGATTACATAAAAGAAAACCGCAGGGATTTGTCTCCGGTCGGACGTTTGGATCTGGATACGGAGGGGCTGCTTTTCATTACCAATGACGGAGCCCTGTCGCACAATCTTTTAAGTCCTGCAAAACATGTCGGCAAAGTTTACGAGGCGAAGATTCGCGGTCTGGTGACGAGGGAAGATATAGAGGCATTCCGACGCGGTGTGGATATTGGTGATGACACACTTACAAAGCCGGCAGAGCTTACCATACAAAAGGCGGATGAAATTTCCACGGTGCGTATTGTAATCACAGAAGGACGTTACCATCAGATTAAAAGGATGTTTGCAGCAGTGGGAAAACAGGTTGTTTTTCTAAAAAGGACTGCAATGGGAAGTTTAACGCTGGACCCTTTACTGGCTCCCGGAGAATACAGAGAACTTACGAAACAGGAAACAGACGCATTGAAAGGGCGGGAAGATACCGATGTTAGATGAGATAAAAGCAGTGATATTTGATTTGGACGGAACTTTAGTAGATTCTATGGGACTCTGGAGAGATATAGATATTGAATTTTTAGGAGCCAGAGGCATTACATACGAAGATGATCTGCAGGAAAAAATCGAAGGAATGAGTTTTACGGAAACGGCTGTTTTCTGTAAAGAATATTATCATTTGAAAGAGTCTGTGGAAGAGCTGAAAGAAATCTGGAATAAAATGGCGAAAGACAAATACCGGTATGAAATTTTGCCCAAGCCCGGAGTTTTACAGTTTTTGGATATTTTAAAAGAGCGGGGGATAAAAATGGGGATTGCGACAAGCAATTCTGAAGAGCTGATTTCCGCAGTCAATGATGCCTATCATTTTGACAGGTACATGTCTTGTATTGTCACGTCCTGTTCCGTCAAA
>CAOKHR010000220.1 GCA_948468325.1 uncultured Lachnospiraceae bacterium
TGCGGCAGATGCCGTCTCCGGCGTTCCAAATAAAAGCCATACTGCGGCAAACAAAGCAGACAGCAGATACGCGTGAAAAACTCTCTTTTTTTGGTATGTTTGCATGCCCTTTCCTCCCCTCTTATTTCGATTTTCCGATATACAATTTATGTACTGTGGCAGTTTTCTTCCCGTCCGCAGTCGTCCAGTAAGCACAGCCGTTCCGGTACTTGATTTCTTCGCATTCGTTCAGACGCACACGGCCTATTTTTGTCGGCTTCTGCAGTACTTTTCCGGCTGCTGAAAGAACCATATAATAGCTTTCAATGCCTGCCCTTGTGTCTTTTTCCCACATCACCAGAATACGGTCTTTTTCCATAACGGCGACATTCGATGCTTCCACCTCGTCATCTTTTTTTCCCGTAATCCATTTGATTCCTGTATCCGTATAAGGCTTCCCGCCGGATGTCCCTTTCCTCTTTGACTTTCCAATGACAGAAGTTTTGCTAATCGGGTCTATAATCTGTATAAACAGCCGCTCATCCTCATGTTCAAATTTTTTTGTCATCGAAGGCGCCGATGTACCGACAAGCACAATTCCGGTTGACACTTCGCCGATTCCCCCTAATCTGGCATAAATCCAGTTGTCTCCGTTTTTGCCGTAAAAATGAAACGGATCTGCGTCCCACTCATGCGCCTGGCCTGCTTCATACAGGGCAAAGCCGCGCGGACCGCCATCTCCCAAATCTGCAAATAAAACGTCTCCATTGGATAAAACCTGCACACGCTGGTCAAACGAATGACTGACACGACTGTAATAATCCGTATTCGGCGTCATATCTTTTGTATTTACGCTAAATACGTCGCTTGACTGGTGTGTGTTAATCATCTGCCTTGCATAATAACAAATCAAAACGTCGTTCCGGAATGCCACCGCACAGTTCCCGCCGCGAAACGGAATTGCCGTATCAGACGTATCTCCGGTAATGTATTTCTCGCAGCTTTTTAAAAATCTACCGTTTTTATCATATTTCGCGACAGACAGGACGACGCTTCCGGAATCATATTTTTTCTGTCCCCAGACAATGTAATAATTGCCGTCCGGTCCTCCCGTCACGGCTCCTACAAGCTCATATTTCTTTTTTATCCTGATCGTTTTAGCCGTTATCAGCTTATTATTATTCAGGATATGGATATAGACATAGTTCTTATCGCTGTAAGCAATGGTATATCTGCCTTCTGCGTCAAAAAAATCACTGACTGCCGAAGGCTGCGCCCAGTTCCCCTCATAATTTGACGTCATCACTTTTGCTTTCAGTTTTATTTTTTTTGTCTTCATTTTGACTTTTTTTAAGCTTTTTACGGCTTTCTTTCCAGAATCCGTATAAACGGTCCGCTCCGTGGGACTGGAACAATAGATTTTTCCGTCCGCCTCCTGATACGCAGTGATCCGGTACTGATAGCAGGTATCTTTTAGCAGCCCCTGATCCATATACGTTACGGACTGCGCGCCGGAAAATGTACGGATAAGTTCGTACTTTCCGGAAGTTCCCTTGCGCCGGTAAAGATAATAACCGGATACGCCGTCTGCGGCCATCCATTTTAGCTGTACGCCTGAAGTTGTGATTTTTGCCGCGCACAAATGTTCTGACGCACGGGGAACGACGTCATAAGATACGGAAATACTTCCGGTATAGTGGTTCGCATTATAATCAACTGCCGCAATCGTTACCGTTTTGGTACCGACACGCTCCTGTTCCGACCAGGACGGCCATATACAGGTATAGTCCACACCCTCCTGCAAAACCTTTCCGTTTAATGTTACGGTCAGAGGTATTTTCTCATAATTCCAGTACTGCTCACGCTGTACAATCTGTGTTTTCGCCAGCGTTACTGTTGCCGCGGCAAGGTCCAGTCCGTCTGTCAGGCTGATTTTTGCACGGTTTTCCTTTGCATAACTATATGCTTTGGAATCCGAAGCACATACGAATGTAATTTTTTCCGGTCTGTAAAACGCACGGGCAGCAATCAGCGTTGTCTTTCCGCCGATCTGCACACGGGTAATCTGATACGCATAATAAAACGAATCTGCTTCTATTGTCTGTACGGTATCCGGAACCACGACCTCCGTTATCTGCGAGGAAGAAAACGCACGGGAGGCAACTGACGTCACTGTAATTCCGTTTATCACGGAAGGAATGGAAACACTTGTTTCACTGCCGCTGTAATCTGTAATCACTGCCGTACCGGAAGCAGACAGCTTGTATTTATAATCTCCGCTTGTAAAAATCTCTCCGGCGGAATCGGCAAGCGGCGCAGGTTCATTCACTTCTTTTGGATTCTGCTGCGTGAAACATTCTGTTGCCCATGCGGCTTCTGTAAGTGACAGAAACAGAATTGATGCTGATAAAAACAAAACTGCGGATTTTTTCAAAAATTTTTCCATACGCAATATCCCTCCCCATTTTATTTTCTACAGTAAGCGGAACTGCTGTGCTTCACTTCCAATGTAGAGAATACTTCCGCGCTGCACGGAATTGTATACGTTTTTCTGCAGCCTCGCGCCGTTTGAAAGCCAGACACCGTTAGACGACTGGTCGAGTATTTCATAAAAACCACTCATCATATTAAACCGAATGGCACAATGCACTCTGCTGACACGGGCGTCGGGAATCATCACCTGTACCATTTCTCCGGAGCCTATGGTAAGCGTTTGTCCCTGTAAGTAAATGGTACGTCCGGCATAAGCTCCGAACGTGCCCTGCAGACCGGCATTTACTCTGCCGCCTGCAGGAAAGCCTCCGGCCGGAATACCTCCTGCCGGTACTGCCCTGTTTCCTATGATTTTTCCTTTCCGGCTGTCAATCGGCCCCCAGAAGAAACATACATAAAATACGGCAGTCACGGCATTTATAAGCCAGAAACTTACCGTGCCGATCCAGTAACTTTTGCCGTTCATCCATTCTTTGTGATATTCATTTACATAAGAAGCGTCTCCTATGTATTCCGAGGTATACGTCAGTATCTGCAAAACCAACATAGCTCCTGCCTCGCATAAAACCAGAATCGTGAGGACGCTTCCCAGATTCATTCTGGAAAAGAAATGAATAAATGCGCAAATCAAAACAGCCAGCGAAAGCATCAAAGTCAGCACAAATAAAATGATGTTCAGCGGTGAATGCGATATTCCGTCTACCCCTCCATAACCAAAGCTTAAATAATGGACCAGAAACGTAATCACATAAAACACGCCGACACTGTACAAAAGCGCAATCGGTTTTAACCGGAATGCCATAATTACGGCAAGCCCGACGGAAAAAAGCATCAGTAAAATCCATGTGACCTGGCCTCCTCCCATTGCAAGCGCAATCAGGGACAGAAGCGCCGTAAAACAAACGACACACCAGAGAACAAATTCCAGTATTGCGCCTGTTGTTTTTTCACGTGTCAGTGCAGTAAAAATATTGTCAATCATATTCGTATACCTCGCCGCTTATTTCAGCAGAAATTCATTTCCGCTGTTTCCAATTACAAGAACCGTTCCCGGATTACAGATAACAGGAACATTTTTCGGAAATGCCTGTCCTGTTTTATAGTAAAGACCGTTCGCAGAATAATCTGTTACCGTATAAGTTCCATTGGCCTGGTTATAACGGATTCCGCAGTGCTTCCGACTTACTTCCGGATTCTTAATGACGATATGGGAACAGCTTTCATCCCTTCCGATAATAAGTTCTCCTTCCACCGGAAATTCAACTCCCTGATATGAGCCTTGACTGCAAACTACAAACCCTCCGTTCTGCGGCATCTGGTTCGGCTGTATGTATGTCTGCTGGTTCTGCTGCGAATACATCTGCTGTCCCTGTTGTATTGGCGGCTGCTGCTGTATAAAATTCTGGTTCGGCTGTATTGGCGGCTGCTGCATATTTCCACCAAGCCTCTGGTTATAGCAGTGTGCCAGTGCATTTGTATTTTTAATCAGAATGTTAATTGCAATAAATCCTCCCAATCCGCACAACAGCGAGCCAAAAATTCTCCATAACAGCACGGAGGAACCGTTTTCCTGAAATGTAAGGCCATAACGCGGCGCATTTTCCGCGAGCCTGTTTCCCAGAGAATATTCCCAGTAAATCGCATAGATTCCGCAGGTACAAATTGACAGCAGAATAAACGGCAGCAGCCCCGGCGTTTCTTTACCGTCGCCGGAACAAAGCACATTGGCATCTAAAGCCATAGAATATACAAAATAATAACTGTACACACCACAGGTACAAATTGACAGTAAAATATATAACGCTAAACTACGATCTTCTTTTATTTTCATTTTTATAATCCGCCTTTCTGCGAAAGACACCAATGCGTCATGAAACGTGTTAGCTAACTTTCGCTTTCCTAATTTATCTTCCTTCTGATATTATCTTCTTATAAGACTGACACACTACAGAACACGTGGAGGTGAGTGGCGGGGCTGTATAGCGGCGACCCCGCATTTTTATATGTTGTCGGTCATCCGTTAAGGCATCAATGATTGGCGCATTAC
>CAOKHR010000221.1 GCA_948468325.1 uncultured Lachnospiraceae bacterium
TTCAGGATGAAATGTTAGCCTTTGGTTCAATTTTTAAAATACTCTGATAAATATCCAGCCGTCCAAAACCTTCTTCTCTGTTTGGGTAAAGCTGGTTCGGCATCTTTAATGTTCCGTTAATTATCTGGTTCCTAAGCTCAATTGAATTTACAGTCCGATTGTCCAGATAAGAAATATTCCATTCCATTAAAAGAGCGCTGGCTCCTGACGCAATCGCTGCTGCAGCGCAGGTTCCTGTCATACGGTCAGGCCTCCCGAACTGATTTTTTGCCAGCACATTTACTGCAGGGGCAACGTAATCCGGTTTAATCGTTCCGTCCATGGCATAGCCTCTGCCTGACTCAATGTAAATTCCGTTTGTGATGGAATTATAGCCTCCTACCGCCATTGGATTTTTCGCATTTGACGGTACGGTAAGCGTCATATCCGGATTCGAACGGACAAAATAAACATTCTCCTCTAAAAAATCCGTAATCGGAAGATACATATTAAAGTTTCCGTCTGAAATTCGATAAGGAAAGACTTCTATCGTCCACAATCCCCTGGCCGGATTTTCAAAATCGATATGTATCAGCTGATCCCTGCTTCGTTCAGAGCCAAGCTGGTAATTGATAACTACTCTTGTATTTTCCAGCAAAAAAAACTGTTTTTGCTGCTGTCCGTTCCATACGGCAACTCTTTGCAGCACCTCTCCCGTCGGAGAAGTTACCGAAACGGCAAACGTATCTGACAAATGTCCCCAAAGCTCTATGATGAAGCCTTTCATATCCTCCGTAACATTAACTTCTACCCGGTCCGTTGTATCTTCACTGACGGAACCGTAATAGTGATGCCTTGCATTTGCCTCATCCCCGACTGCAATACAGACTGCTCTCCGAAACAATGACGCAATGTCATCCAGATAAGTTGCCATTCTTCCCCCGCTTCCCCGGTTTCCCTGATTTGTGCCAAGTCCAATACAGAGTACCAAAGGCTCTCCTCTTCTGTCTGCCAGTCTGTTTAAATAATCAATGGCAGTAAAAATGTCATTTTCCTGATAAGCAACAGCTCCTTCTCTAATATAATAAAAATCCCTTAAATTTTGTTTCGCCGGTTTTAACTTGACAACGGCAATATCTGCATGCGGCGCGGCTCCGATAAAATCATTTTCTGCATCCTCACTGCCGGCCGCAATGGATGCAAGCATTGTTCCGTGACCGATTTCATCTGTCTGCGGCACATACTTTCCTGGATTTTCCTGCCGCAATGCATAATCAATTTCTTCTTTTGTATATTCCGTCCCATAGATAAAGCCCTCGGGATGCGGCCCGTCAGGCAATGTCTGATCCCAGATTGCAACAATTCTGGTGCTGCCGTCCGTATTACGAAAAGCTTCATTTTCATAATGGATACCGGTATCCAGAAAACCGATAAGAATACCGTCTCCCAAAAGATTTAAATTACGCTGTGTCTGCACTCTGGTGATGCCGCTGGCTTCTAAAGCACGCTGATCCAGTATCGTATAACATTTGGGAATATTAATATATTTATAGGTGCCGACCGATAACGGAGGCACTTCGCTTCTGTTTAAATAATATACGACATACCGGTTCCCGACTTCCTGCTTGCATAAATTTTGCACGATCGGCGGTTCAAAAACAATATTCCCTATAATATCATAATAATCATTGGAATACACTGCTTCCTGACAATCCATATCCATTCCGTCCGTTTTTGCTTTTCTATCAATATATTAAGATGGCAGAGACATTATACCCTGACGCAGACTGATCATCGGGCCGCCAGTCCCTTCGATATATTCTTTTGTAATAGTAACCATGCCGATTTCATCATCTTTTGGAATTTCATACATAATATCAAGCATAAATTCCTCTAAAATCGCACGGAGCGCTCTTGCACCGACTTTCTTTTCCTTTGCTTTTACCGCAATTGCGCGAAGCGCGCTTTCCTCAAATTCCAGCTTCACCTCATCCATGGCCAGCAACTTCTGATACTGTTTAATAATGGCATTTTTCGGCTCGGCCAATACCCGCACCAGCATATCTTCTGTCAGCGCCTCCAGTGAAAACAGAATAGGAAGCCTTCCCAAAAATTCCGGTATCATTCCGTACTTGCGCACATCTTCCACCAGGACTTTTGTCAGAAGATTTTCTTCCTTATCATATTTATCCTTTAAATCAGCCCTGAAACCGATGGAAGATTCTTTATTTAACCGCTCTTTGATAATGTCTTCCAAATCAGGAAAAGCTCCTCCGCAGATAAACAAAATATTCCTGGTATTTACCGTCACCATAGGCACCATGGCATTCTTGCTGCTTGCGCCGACCGGAACCTCCACTTCTGCTCCCTCCAGCAGCTTTAACATTCCCTGCTGTACGGATTCCCCGCTGACATCCCTTTGATTTGTATTTCTTTTCTTGGCAATTTTATCAATTTCATCAATAAAAATGATTCCGTGTTCTGCTTTCTCCACGTCATTGTCCGCGGAAGCCAGCAATTTGCTGACAACGCTTTCAATATCGTCTCCGATATATCCTGCCTCTGTTAAAGATGTTGCATCTGTAATCGCAAGCGGCACATCCAGAAGTTTTGCCAGCGTCTTTACCATATAGGTTTTGCCGGAACCTGTCGGGCCGATCATAAGCATATTGGACTTTTCAATCTCCACTCCATCGCTTTCATCGGAAGCTACACGCTTATAGTGGTTATATACTGCCACAGACATTACCTTTTTTGCATGCTCCTGTCCCACAATATATTCGTCCAGGCTTGCTTTTATCTTATGAGGCGCGGGGATAGACGAAATATCAATCTCAGGCTCTTTCCCCTCTTCCTTTTTCTTTTTTTTGATTTTCTGCTGCTGCGGCGCAAATCCCTGCAGATCAGAAAGCTTAATCATGCTGATATTGGGTATATTTCCCATGCCGGGTATCTCATTCATGGGAAAACCGGGGTTATTCATTGTATCAAAAGTCTTCTGCATACAATCCTGACAGATACAGATATTATTGGGTATCCGGATCATCCTGCCGGCTATGCGCTCCGGCCTCCTGCAAAGATAGCAGACCTGTTCGTATTCTTCTTCCTTTGTTTCTTCAGAAGCGTCTGCTTTCGCTTCTGTCGGTTCTACTTCATAAAATTCCTGTTCAGACATAATGCTCTCCTTAACTTGTATGTATTGCCTGGAGCGTGTCATACATCTGGCAGAAAGCAATTTTCAGACACGCTCCCACATAAAAATTATAAAACATACAAATTAGAATCTCAATGTATTTTCAAATATTTCACATATCTTTTATATTTTGAACATTCTAATAATTCTAAGATATTTCCGCATTTTTTCCACAATTTTTCCACATTGTGTGGAAAATTAATAACAGTTCAGCCTTACAGCTTCACTATTACGAAAATCATTCCGACAGCGTTTCTTTCAGAATTTTATTCACCATTCCGGGGTCTGCTTTCCCTTTCATGGCTTTCATCGTCTGCCCTACTAAAAAACCGATTGCTTTTTCTTTGCCGTTTCGGTAATCTGCAACGGATTTCGGATTCTCCGCTACAATCCGGCTAATTGTCTCTTTCAGCGCGCCTTCGTCATTTACCGTCTTTAATCCATGCTCCTCTACATATTTCAAAGGATCAGCATCTTCCTTAAAAACAATTTCAAAAACTTCTTTCGCTACAGAACTGTTGACAGCGCCGGAATCTGCAAGTTCAATCAGCTTTGCAAGATTTCGCGGTGAAAACTTCATTTCCTCTGCTTCCATATTATTTTCTTTTAACAGACGCATCGTCTCTCCCATCAGCCAGTTGGATACTTTTTTTGGCTTTTTGCTTATGGCGGCAGCCGCTTCAAAGAAATCTGCCATCTTTTTTGATTCCGTCAAAATCTCTGCATCGTAAAGCGGCAGTCCAAACTCTGTCTGGTAACGGTTTATCTTCTCTGTGCGAAATTCCGGCTGCTTTTCTTTCACAGCGGCAATCCATTCGTCACTAATATGCACAGGAGTAAGATCCGGATCCGGAAAATAGCGGTAATCCTGTGCATCCTCCTTCGAACGCATCGCATAGGAATATCCTTTCAAATCATCCCAGCGCCTTGTCTCCTGAATTACTTTTTCCCCGGATTCCAGCAGATCAATCTGACGGTCTCTTTCATTTTCAATTGCCCTCGCAATTGCTTTAAAAGAGTTTAAATTTTTCATCTCCGTACGGACGCCGAATGCGGACGTTCCTGCTTCCCGAACGGAAAGGTTCACGTCTGCGCGCATGGAACCCTCCTGCAGCTTGCAGTCCGAAGCTCCCAGATACTGTATAATCAGCCGTAATTTATCCAGATATGCAATAACTTCTTTTGCAGAACGCATATCCGGCTCTGATACAATTTCAATCAGGGGTACGCCGGAACGGTTAAAATCTACAACCGAACTGTCTTCCCATTCGTCATGAATCAGCTTTCCGGCATCTTCCTCCATATGGATTTCATGAATCCCGATATATTTTC
>CAOKHR010000222.1 GCA_948468325.1 uncultured Lachnospiraceae bacterium
GAAGCCATATTGGAAATACAGGAAATTCCCACGATTTTCATTCCCATGTGATTTGCCGCAACTGCTTCGCAGGCAGTACTCATTCCCACGGCGTCTGCCCCCAGAATCCGGCACATCGAAACTTCCTCCGGCGACTCATACTGCGGGCCGCTCATCTGCAGATAAACTCCTTCTTTTAAATCAATATCAAAATCTAACGCCGTCTTTTTCACAATCTTCTGCAGAGCCCGATCATAAATATGGCTCATATCCGGAAATCTTGTCCCCAGCTCTTCGATATTGGCTCCGACTAACGGAGACGGCACAAAAGAAGCGATTTGTCCGGTAATCAGCATAAAATCTCCGGCATGCATCCCCTGTCCGATACCTCCGGATGCATTTGTCAGAAATAAAATTTCCGCTCCCATCAGCTTCATCAGGCGTATCGGAAGCACAACATCCGCCATGGAATATCCTTCGTAATAATGTACTCTTCCCTGCATACAGACAAGCGGAACGTCTCCGACATAACCGAAGACATACTTTCCGGCATGTCCTGCCACCGTAGACACCGGAAACCCTTCTATTTCATGATAATCCAAAACGGCTTCTACTTTCATTTCCGAAACAAAATCCCCCAGCCCCGACCCGAGAACAAGGGCCATCCGCGGAATAAAATCAATTTTATCTCTTATGCTTTTTAAGCAGTTCTGCAATTTTAAATATACTTCGTTCATACTGTACCTCCTGTAATACAAATCTATTATAAGTATAATCTGCGGCTGCCGCAAGCTCTAATTCAAAAGATTCCATCTGTATTTTCCTCTAATGTTTTCCTTTCCTGTATCCGATATAGTAAATTAGCCGGATAAATCATCCGGTTATAAGTAACTGTTGATTTGCACGAAAGGAGGTCACCTATGACAACGAATTTTAGAAATCAAAACATCTTAACAACACAATTTAATATCTGGTATAGGGCCTCTTTTCCGGAAAACTGACAGTTATTTCTATTCTGATTTCTTACAGCTGTTTTTCCGGTTAAGAGCTTTGCGTCCTGTACCTTTGGGAAAGGAAAAGATATGGGAACGATAAAACTTGACGGAAGATACGCTTCCGCTGTTATTTTTACAGCAGACAATCACACAATCGAAAACTATGCACTTTTGCAAATTCAGATGCTGTGCGACAATGCCGCATCCTTAGGAAGCCGTATGCGCATTATGCCGGATGTTCATCCTGCAAAAGTAGGAACAATCGGCCTTACTATGACGGTTGGCGATAAGATTATGCCCAACCTTACCGGTATCGACATTGGCTGCGGCATTACACTGGCACATGTAAAAGGGAAAATAAAAGAATTTCAAAAACTGGATACGGTGATAAGAGAAAAAATTCCTTCCGGATTTTCTGTTCGAAGCCGTCCGCACCACGATATGAATGATTTTGACTTTGAATCGCTGTTTTGCCAAAAACATATTTATAAGCAAAAAGCGCTGCTGTCCGCAGGGACACTGGGCTCCGGCAATCATTTTATTGAGCTGAATCAGGATGACGATAAAAATACTTATCTGGCCGTTCACTCCGGAAGCAGGCATCTGGGGAAAGAAGTAACAGAATTTTATCTGCGGGAAGGACAGAAACAACTGCGGGAACAGGGAATTTGTATTCCTTACGAACTCACTTATTTAGAAGGTGCGCTAAAAGACCGGTATCTGCATGATCTTGCAATTGTCCAGCAGTATGCCGAACAAAACCGCCGGATTATAATTGCAGAAATCTGTAAAGGAATGAAATGGAAAATTCTTGATGTCTGCTCCTGCATTCATAACTATGTGGACACTTCACCAAAAATCATTGAACAGTTTGGCAGTCCGATGCTTAGGAAAGGCGCCGTTTCTGCCCAAAAAGGAGAATCTGTGATAATTCCCGTCAATATGCGCGACGGTATCCTGCTTGGAAAAGGACTTGGAAATATGGAATGGAATGCTTCCGCTCCGCATGGTTCCGGAAGAATCCTGAAACGGGAAGATGTAAAGAACCATTATACACTTTCTTCGTTTAAGTCTGCCATGAAAGGCGTCTACTCTTCCTGCATCCGCAGGGAGACATTGGATGAAGCGCCTTTTGCCTATCGGGGAACAGAAGAAATCCAAAAGGCAGTTTCAGATACGGTTCATATAGAAAAAATCATCCGTCCGATTTATAATTTTAAAGGAGATCCTCTATGTTAATACAAATCAGTTCCGGACAGGGACCGACAGAATGTGAGCTTGCCGTGAAAAAGCTCTATGAATCCCTGAAAAAAGAATATAAAACAATAGAATTACTGCATATACATACTGCAAAATCCGGCCGCGGATACGCTTCTGTTTTGTTTTCATCTGATGATAATTTATCTTATCTGGAAGGTACGGTGCAGTGGATTTGCCAAAGCCCATACCGCCCGCACCACAAACGCAAAAACTGGTTTGTCGACGTCAGTGTCATTTCGGAAGTTCCCCGAATATGCAAAGACCAGGACATCCGTTTTGATCGTTTTCACTGCGGCGGAAACGGCGGCCAGAACGTCAATAAAGTCGAAACCGGCGTCCGGCTTACGCATGTGCCTACAGGCATAACCGTTACGGCAGCGTCTCAAAGAAGCCAGCTGCAAAACCGGCATCAGGCGTTAAATAAACTAAACGCCATACTCGCAGAAAAAGAAGCTGCCAATCAGGCAAAACAGACAAATGACGCCTGGAAAGAACACATGAAAATTATCCGCGGAAATCCGGTCAGGATTTATAAAGGAAAAAAATTTATACTCCAAAAATAGAAATAATCTAAAAACAGACGGAAGGGACTACTGCCCTTCCGCCGTTTTTTCATGAGCTAATCTGCCAAAGCTGTCTGCGTAAAGACAGCCTGTTCACCCATAGCCATAATCTTATTCTTATTTACCCTTTTCATAAACAAGACAGCAATCAATACAGACAAAACTTCTGCAATCACAAAACACGTCCATACAAGCCAGGTTCCGCACATACCGGATGATACGATTTCAGAAAATCCATAAGCAGCAGGGATTACAAATAAAAACTGTCTGCATACAGATATAACCAGCGACTCCAGTCCGCTGTCTAATGCCTGAAAAATTCCCTGAAATGCAATGTTTGCACCTGCAAAAATATAGCTGACAGAAACTATGCGCATTGCGCTGATGCATAATGCTTTTGTCTCTCCGGACAGTCCGAAAATGCCTGTAAACGGCCCTGCAAATATTTCCAGCCCGATAAAACCAATCATCATAATTCCCAGCGTATAGAGCAGGCCATATTTTACACCCTCTTTCACACGCTCCCTGCTTCCCATGCCGTGATTGAATGACACAACCGGTGTTATGGCATCACGAAAACCAAAAGCCGCAAACAAGACAAACTGCTGTATCTTATAATACAATCCGTAAGCAGTCACTACATTTTCTCCAATACGAATAAAAATGACATTTAAAAGATACGTCATAACAGACATCAGAGCCTGTGCAATAATCGCCGCAAACCCGATGGCATAAATTTCCTTAATAATTCTTCCGGACGGTTTTATATAGGAAAGACGGTTTTTAATCTCTTTATTTGCTTTTAAATGAAATACGATTCCGCACAAAGCTGACGTTATCTGTCCGATTACCGTAGCATAAGCCGCACCTTTTACTCCAAATTCCGGACAGCCGAATAAGCCATAAATCATAATCGGATCAAGCACAATATTGACAAGCGCGCCTGCGATTTGTGCAATCGTGGAATACATACTTTTTCCGGCAGCCTGTAATACCTTTTCATACAACGAAAAACACAAAATACCAAACGAACATCCGCAGCAGATTTGCAAATATTCTGCCGCCATTTGTGCAATCACAGGATTCTTCGCCTGTGACGCTATATAGCTTTCTGTTCCAAACAATCCAAACAGTAAAAACACGCCGTAAATGACAGCCATTAAAAATACACCGTTTCCGGCAGTCTTACCGGCTTTTTCCATATCCCCCTGCCCCATACTCTTTGCAAGAAGCGCATTGACGCCTACACCCGTTCCAATGCCAACGGCCACCATCAGCATCTGCACCGGAAATGCCAGTGTCAATGCATTTAACGCCATTTCTCCTGTGCCTTTCATATTTGCTACAAATGCGCTGTCTACAATATTATATACTGCCTGCAGCATCATAGAAATAATCATAGGCACACCCATATGGAGTATCAGCCTGTTGATCGGCATAACTGCCATCTTATTTTCTTTTGCTTCTGAATTCCTCATAATTTTCCTCCTTTAAAGCGCGCAAAAAAAATACATGTAACCTCATCCATTACTTTAGATTACACGCATTTATTTCTGCCGGACTTACATCTGCTTTATACAATTTCTTTTTTACAGTTATAGATCACCACTTTACAACTATTATAAATAGCGCTCCTTTTGCTGAACAAGGTATTTTAA
>CAOKHR010000223.1 GCA_948468325.1 uncultured Lachnospiraceae bacterium
CTTTATTTGTATATCATGCCCATTGGGTACAAATCTCCCATATCATGCCCTTTGGGTATTAAGTGGGTCATACATCTGCCGGAAAGTAATTTTCAGACATGCGCTGGAATTTTATATTATTACGATTTTCTTATAAATGAAATAAGATATATTAATTATACTTATTTATATAAAGATGTTATGATAAAAATGAAAGTAATGTAAATGCAGGAAGCATGGCGCCGGCCGCCTTTTGGCATACGGGTGCATAAAGATGGAGGAAGAACTCATGAGTAAAGTAAGAAGAATCTATGTAGAAAAAAAACCGGCTTTTGCAGTACAGGCAAAAGAATTGAAGGCAGAGATCAGAAGTTATCTGGGAATCGAAGGAGTAGAAAATGTACGGGTGTTAATCCGGTATGATATGGAAAACGTTTCGGATGCTGCTTACGAAAAAGCTGTCCGCACGGTATTTTCTGAGCCTCCGGTAGACAATGTATATGAAGAGACAGTTGATTTAAACGGCGGACAGGCATTTAGTGTAGAGTATCTTCCCGGACAGTTTGACCAGAGAGCTGATTCTGCGGAACAGTGTGTAAAATTATTAAATGAAGAAGAAGAACCGGTGATTCGTTCTGCAACTACTTATATTATCAATGGCGAAGTGACAGAAGAGCAGATGTCTGCAATCAAAAGTCACTGCATCAATCCTGTGGATTCCCGTGAGACAGATCTGGAAAAACCGGAAACGTTAGTTACGGATTATGAAGAGCCGGCAGATGTGTTGGTTATAAATGGCTTTACTGCGATGGCAGAGGAACCGTTAAAAGAATTATATGATTCTCTTGGCCTCGCCATGACTTTTAAAGATTTTCTCCATATTCAGAATTATTTCAGAGATGAAGAAAAGCGCGATCCGTCGATGACAGAAATCCGTGTACTAGATACTTACTGGTCAGACCACTGCCGCCATACTACGTTTTCCACAGAGTTAAAAGATGTAGTTTTTCAGGAGGGGGATTATAAAAAACCGATGCAGGAAGCTTACGAGGATTATCTTGCGTCCCATAAAAAAATTTACGAAGGCAGGGAAGATAAATTTGTCTGCTTTATGGATCTTGCTACAATGGCCATGAAACGCCTGAAAAAAGAGGGAAAGCTTAATGATCAGGAAGAATCAGACGAAATCAATGCATGTTCTATCGTAGTTCCGGTAGAAGTAGACGGAAAAATGGAAGAATGGCTTGTCAATTTCAAAAATGAAACGCATAACCACCCAACGGAAATTGAACCGTTTGGCGGAGCTGCGACATGTCTTGGCGGCGCCATCCGGGACCCGCTGTCCGGACGTACTTATGTGTATCAGGCAATGCGTGTAACGGGAGCAGCAGATCCGACGGTACCTGTAAAGGAGACAATGGAAGGAAAACTGCCGCAGAAAAAAATTGTCAGAAGTGCGGCTCACGGATACAGCTCCTATGGCAACCAGATCGGACTTGCCACAGGATATGTCAAAGAAATTTATCATCCCAACTATGCAGCGAAGAGAATGGAAATCGGCGCTGTTATGGGTGCGGCTCCCAGACGTGCGGTACAGAGGCTGACTTCAGATCCGGGAGATATTATCATACTGCTAGGAGGGCGTACCGGAAGAGACGGATGCGGCGGTGCAACAGGCTCTTCCAAAGCACATAATACAGCTTCCATTGATACCTGCGGTGCGGAAGTTCAAAAAGGAAATCCTCCTACGGAGCGTAAAATCCAGCGTCTGTTCCGGCGGGAAGAAGTCAGTTATATAATCAAAAAATGTAATGATTTCGGTGCGGGCGGCGTATCGGTTGCCATAGGGGAACTTGCGGCTGGTTTAAAAGTAGATTTGGATCTGGTGCCCAAAAAATATGCCGGATTAGACGGAACAGAGATTGCGATTTCAGAATCTCAGGAACGGATGGCAGTTGTAGTGGCGCCGGAAGATAAAGATAAATTTTTGGCTTATGCAAAAGAAGAAAATTTAGAAGCCGTTCCGGTGGCTGTTGTGACAGAGGAACCGAGGCTTGTATTAAGCTGGAGGGGAAAAGAAATTGTAAATATTTCCCGTGCATTTCTGGATACGAATGGCGCTCATCAGGAAACTTCCGTTGCAGTGGAGATTCCTTCCGGAAAAGATTGCTATTTAAACAGAATTTCTGTTTCTGCAGTAAAAGAAGCAGTAGAGAAAAATGACAGAAAAGCGGCATGGCTTAGTGAACTGGCAGATTTAAATGTATGCTCGCAAAAGGGTCTGGTAGAAATGTTTGACGGCTCGATTGGCGCGGGCAGCGTATATATGCCTTACGGCGGACGTTATCAGCTTACCGAGACACAGAGCATGGCAGCGAAACTTCCGGTTGCAAACGGGAAAACAGATACCGTGACAATGATGAGTTATGGATTTGATCCGTATTTATCTTCCTGGAGTCCTTATCACGGTGCAGTTTATGCCGTATTGGAATCTGTGGCACGTATTGTAGCTGCCGGAGGCGATTATAAAAAAATCCGTTTTACATTTCAGGAATATTTCCGCAGAATGTCAGAAGATCCTTCCCGTTGGAGCCAGCCTTTTGCAGCATTGCTTGGCGCATACAGTGCACAGATCGGCTTTGGCCTTCCGTCTATCGGAGGAAAAGACAGTATGTCGGGAAGCTTTAATGACATTGATGTGCCGCCGACGCTTGTTTCCTTTGCCGTAGACGTAGCGAAAGAAAAAGACATTATAACTCCGGAGCTGAAACAGGCCCCAAATAAGCTGCTGCTGTTTACCGTGAAAAAAGATGCATATGATCTTCCGGATTATAAACAGGCGATGCAGGTTTACGATTTGATTCATCAGTTAAGCAGTGAGGGAGCAATTGTTTCCGCTTATGCACTGGACGGAAAGGGGCTTGCAGCAGCAGTAAGCAAAATGGCCTTTGGAAATAAGCTGGGTGTGACGTTAAAGGAAACCATAAGTGATGACGTACTGTTTACACCGGGATTCGGAAATATTGTGGCAGAAATAGCAGAGGAAAAATATGAGAAAGCAGCAGAGGCAATTGAAAAAGCGGGTTTATCAGAATTTGCAGAAATTGCCGGAGAAGTAAATGGCAGTCAGACATTCCTTTGCGGAGATATGAAAATTTCCATGGAAGAAGCGCTTTTGGCGTGGACGGGTACGCTGGAAAAAGTATTCCCGACGCGTGCCGGAGAAAATAAGGAAACGGTTCAGAGAGATGTATATCAAACAGACAGAATTTATATCTGTAAGAATAAAGTGGCAAAACCGACTGTCTTTATTCCGGTATTTCCGGGTACCAACTGTGAATATGACAGTGCCAAAGCATTTGAGGCTGCAGGCGCCAATGTGATTACAAAAGTTTTTAAAAATTTAAATGCAGAAGATATTCGCGATTCCGTAAAAGAATTTGAAAAAGCAATTGCACAGTCCCAGATGATTATGTTTCCGGGAGGATTTTCTGCGGGGGATGAACCGGAAGGATCGGCGAAATTTTTTGCAACGGCTTTCCGCAATGAAAAATTAAAAGAAGCAGTCGATAAACTGTTAAATGAAAGAGACGGGCTGATGCTCGGCATCTGCAACGGATTTCAGGCACTGGTGAAGCTTGGACTTGTGCCTTACGGTGAAATCAGGGAGCAGAGTGAAGATTCACCAACGCTTACGTATAATACGATAGGACGCCATATCAGTAAAATGGTCTGTACAAAAGTTGTAACAAACAAATCTCCGTGGCTGGCAGGAACAAAAACCGGAGCGGTTTACTGCAATCCGGCCTCTCATGGCGAAGGACGTTTTGTCGCGCCGCAGGCATGGATTGACAAATTGTTTGAAAATGGGCAGGTAGCAACGCAGTATGTGAATGAAGCGGGAATACCGACAATGGATGAAGAGTGGAACGTAAACGGTTCTTATGCAGCGATTGAAGGAATTACAAGTCCGGACGGACGTGTACTCGGGAAGATGGCTCATGCCGAACGGCGCGGGCAGTCTGTAGCCATTAATATTTACGGCGAGCAGGATATGAAACTGTTTGAATCGGGCGTATCTTATTTCAGGTAGGAGAATGAAGTTTATGAGCAAAGAGAAAAGCACCAGGCTGACAGAGGCAGAGGAACGCAGAAAAGAAGCATTTGCGCAGCTGCAGGAGAAAATGGAAGCGGAAGGATATGTTTGTCAGGATTTAACGATTTCTGTTTTAACAGCAAACAGAATGGCGGTTATACTCGCCATTCCGTTTGCCGTGCTGTTTGGCTTTCTGTTTTGGATTTACAACAAGAGATTACCTCTTGATTTTGAAATTATTTCGCTGATTCTTATGCTTGCACTTTACTTTGTATGCATTTTTTTGCATGAAGGGATTCACGGCCTGACGTTTGGATTGTTTACCAAAGGACATTTTCGGTCGGTATCTTTTGGCTTTATTCCGCAGTATCTGACACCG
>CAOKHR010000224.1 GCA_948468325.1 uncultured Lachnospiraceae bacterium
ATTGGCCTGAATACGGCAGCGGTATTAAATAACGAACAAAAAGGTATTATACAGTTTGATACAAAGACTTTAACAATGGAAGAAGATTCTGTAGAAAAAGTAGTGGTACGCCGTGTTGGAGGCAGCAGAGGATCACTTACGGTTACTTATGAAAATAATCCGGGATCTGCCGTGCAGGGAAATTATGATGTAGACGGAATCGGAGGGGATATTGTTTTTGCGGACGGAGAAACCGAAAAAGAGATTTCGGTTACAACAAAAAGAGATTTGGGTGTAAAGGGAAATCTTAAATTTTCCGTTGATTTAGTAAATGTAACAGGCGGAGGTCTTTTAGGATTTAATACAAAGATAGATGTTACCATCCGCGATATGGATGATCCGGCCCGCTTAGAGGAAGCAGAGAATTTACTGGAAGAATGTAAGGCGTTAAATGAGGAGCTGTATACGAGAAGCACGCTGCGGCCGGTACAGGAACTCACTTTAAAATTAGACGCTTATATAAATGCAGGAGATTTGGCTGAAGTATCGGATGTTATTAACGTTATGCTGCAGCTTGAAGAGGCAAAGAATGCGCTGGAACTCAGAGAAATATACAGCACGGACGATCCGTTTGTGTTTCCTGTCGGTGAAGAGGTAAAGACGTTGGAAGCGGAAATGTTTATATTGGATGCTGAAAATGCTGCAAATGCGGATCAATATGTGCGTGTTTCAGCAAAAGACAATGCGAGCAACGGAAAAGAAATCAATTGGTTTGAAACAGGAAACCGGATTATTCTTCCTTTTACTGCTGCGAAAGCGGGCACTTATAAAGTGACGGCTACTTACCGCAGCGGCAGAGATGAAAACAATCCAAATGCTTTTGAATGGAGCGGAACAAATGTTACTCCGGGCAGCCAGGATGTATACGGCGAAACAAATGCGACTCAATATCATATTCAGGAGATGAACATTGAGATAACGCAGGCAGGAGAGGGAGAGCTGGTGTTTACGGCATCTGATAAAGGAGGTCCTGTCATTGATAAGTTTGTGGTTGAACCTGAAGACAAGACAACCGATGTAATAGCGGTAGAGGGTGTCAGTCTGGACACAGAGGTATTAAACCTGAATGAAGAACAGAAGAATGCATTTATTACGGCTGTTATTTCTCCGAATAATGCGACCAGTCAGAAAGTAATATTCGAAAGTTCAGATCCTGATATTGTTTCAGTAAACAGCAGCGGACTTATGGCTCTGTTGATAAGCGGCAGAAGTGGAGAAGCAGTGATTACTGTAAAGACAGAAGACGGATCCAAAACGGCATCCTGCAAAGTCATTGTTGAAAAAAAAGATGTTGCAATAAAGAATCTGACAGCGGCGCTTACAAATGCCGGAGAAATTCAAAAGGCAGGCAGGCAGTATTATACGAAAGAGTCATGGGATAATTTTTTGGCAGCGTATAATGCCGCGTCAAATTGGAAAGATACTGCGTCTGCAAAAGAATTGATTTATCTTGCAGATAGTTTAAACAATGCTGCAAAGAACCTGAAAGAAGATCAGACGCTGCGTGAACAGGGAGAACAATTAGAGAAGGCTGTTGCAGATGCGGAAAAAATTATTTCTGCAGGGCGTCCGGAGAATGTTTCGGAAACGGCGTGGAACGCTTTTATAGATGCATATCAAAAGGTACTTGCAGGGAAAAATGACATAACAGAGAGTAATTTGAAAAATCTGTTATCATTATTAAATGAGGCAGAAAAGGCAGTGCGTGGCGCAATGCCGAGCACTCCGGCAAATGTCAGAGCGGTAAGCAAAGCGACAGGAGTTACAATTACTTTCTCGCAGTCAGCAAATGCGTCTTCTTATGAGATTTACCGCCAGGACGGAAACAAAGCGCCGAAAAAGATCGCAGCAGTTACAGGAAATTCTTATACAGATGAAAAACCGCTGGGAGGAAAAAGATTAACGTATACCGTTGCGGCAATTTCATCGGATGCTTCTTACAGAAGCCCGTTCAGCGCAGGTGCAAGTGTGACATTGCCAAAGGCAGTTTCGAAGCTGAAAGCAAAAGTTACATCAGGCGGCGTTAAGATCAGCTTTAAAAAAGTAAAAGGTGCAAAGAAATATATTGTTATGCGCGCTTTGGAGAAAAACGGAAAGTATAAAAAAGTTAAGATTCTGAAAGCAAATCAGACAGTTTTTACAGATAAAAAGGTGAAGAAAGGCAAGTATATCTATAAAGTGATTACTCAGAAAGGGATGAGCTACAGCCCGGCTGCAAAAACGAAAAAGGTAACGGTAAAGAAATAGTTGCCGGAAAAATTTCTTGACAAATAAAAGATTATATTTTATGATATACAGGTATGCCGCACAGTGAGGCTTAAGTCTGCATAGCATGCAGCGCCATAACTGGCGAGTAATGATAATAGGAGGTGCCATATGTACGCAATTATAGCAACAGGTGGTAAGCAGTACAAAGTATCCGAAGGCGATATCATTACCATTGAAAAGCTTGGTGTTGAAGCTGGTGAGAAAGTTACTTTTGATCAGGTGATAGCAGTATCCGACAATGGATTGAAAGTCGGCGGTGATGTATCAGGTGCAACAGTGGAGGCTTCTGTCGTAAAAGAATTCAGAGGTAAGAAAATCATCGTGTACAAGTACAAGAGAAAAACCGGCTATCATAAGAAAAACGGCCACAGACAGTCGTACACACAAGTAAAGATCGAAAAGATTAATGCTTAGTCAGGAATGAACAGGCATGATTCAGGTAACAATGATCAGAAACCAGGAAGGAAAATATACGGGATTTGATTGCGTCGGGCATGCGGGTTATGCAGATGAAGGAAAAGATATAGTGTGTGCAGGAGTTTCCGCTCTTGTTATAAATACGGTGAATTCGATTGACCGTTATACGGATGAGAAATTTACTTTGGATACGGATGAGAATACCGGAAAGATTACGTTATATCTTCACAGGCCTGCAGGACATGATGCAGAGCTTCTGCTCAGGTCTCTTGCCTTGGGTTTGCAGGGAATACAGGAGCAATACAAAGACGGATATATCAGATTTCAAATTAAGGAGGTGTAAAAATATGTTTAATATGAACCTTCAGTTTTTTGCACATAAAAAGGGAGTTGGCTCTACAAAGAACGGCCGTGATTCCGAATCTAAGAGATTAGGTGCAAAAAGGGCAGACGGACAGTTTGTAAAAGCCGGAAATATTTTATACAGGCAGCGCGGTACGAAAATTCATCCGGGAGTTAATGTAGGAATCGGCAGTGATGATACATTATTTGCTTTAACAGATGGAGTTTTGAGATTCGAGAGAAAAGGAAGAGACAAAAAACAGGCTTCCGTTTATCCGGTGGCCAGCAACGAATAATGAGATTTGACAGACCCGACTAAAAAGCCGGGTCTGTTTTATATGTCATACCCAGGGGCATCCCATTATGACAAACTCCTGCGGAGTTGTCACATAAAGTATACCCAAGGGCATCCCATTATGACAAACTCCTGCTGAGTTGTCACATAAAGTATAGAAATTGAGGTGAAAGCATGTTTGCCGATCGCGCAAAAATAATAATCAGATCCGGAAATGGCGGAAACGGACATATCAGCTTCCGAAGAGAAAAATATGTGCCGAACGGAGGTCCTGACGGCGGAGACGGCGGTAAAGGCGGCGATATAGTATTTTTGGTAGATGAAGGTATGAACACATTAAGTGATTACCGCTATAAAAGAAAATTTGCCGCGCAAAACGGAGAAGAAGGAAAAAAGAAGAATTGCCATGGCAGAGACGGAGAAGATCTGATTTTAAAAGTTCCTGAGGGAACTGTGATTAAAGATGCGGAATCAGAAAAAGTAATTGCAGATATGTCGGGCGGCAATCGGCGGCAGGTTATTTTAAAAGGGGGAAGAGGAGGAATCGGCAACCAGCATTTTGCGACCTCCACAATGCAGGCGCCCAAATATGCAAAACCTGGTCAGGAAGGGATTGAAATTGAAGTCCTTCTGGAGTTAAAAGTAATTGCAGATGTAGGACTGGTTGGTTTTCCGAATGTGGGAAAATCAACTCTTTTATCCCGTGTAACGAATGCACAGCCTAAAATTGCAAATTATCATTTTACAACGCTTAGCCCGAATTTAGGCGTTGTAGATATGGACAGCGGCAGAGGATTTGTAATTGCGGATATTCCGGGTATTATTGAAGGAGCTTCAAAAGGAGTAGGATTAGGCCATGAGTTTTTGCGTCATATTGAGCGCACGAAAGTGATGATTCATATGGTAGATGCAGCTTCTACAGAGGGAAGAGATCCGATTGCCGATATTTATGCTATTAATCAGGAGCTTGAAGCATATAATCCGAATCTGCTAAAAAAGCCCCAGGTAATTGCAGCCAACAAAATGGATGCCGTTTATGGGGATGAAAATGATATTTTAAAAAGGCTTAACCTG
>CAOKHR010000225.1 GCA_948468325.1 uncultured Lachnospiraceae bacterium
TGATTCGGAAAAAGGTGAACAGCCGTCTGAACCGCTTCCGGAACAGCCGCCGGTACACAGGCATCAGTACCAGAAACAGGTGACAAAAGCGCCTTCCTGTACGGAAACAGGACTGGAAACTTATATATGTACCGGATGTGGGGATTCTTATACAAAAGAAATTGCTGCAACAGGGCATACGGTTGTAATCGATCCTGCAGAAGAGGCGGACGAAACAAAAACAGGAAAAACAGAAGGCAGTCACTGCAGCGTTTGCCAGACCGTAATCATAGCACAACAGGAGATACCCAAAAAGCCGAAAGATCCGCAGAATCCGGAGGAAACACAAAAGCCTGAGGAAACACAGAAACCTGAGGAAACGCAAAAGCCTGAGGAGACACAGAAGCCGGAAGAGACGCATAAGCCTGAGGAAATACACAAGCCAGAAGAAACACAGAATCCAGAGGAAAATCAGGTACAGGTAACTGCTCCAAAGTCAAGCCGTATCATTAAGTTAACTGCAAAACAAAAAGGGTTCCAGGTAAAATGGAAAAACAGACAAAAGATATTTCAGGATATGTGCTGCAGTATTCTTCCAATAAAAAATTTAAGGGAAAATCAACAAAAAAAGTTTTTATAAATAAGAAAAAAGCAGTGTCAAAAACTATTTCGAAGTTAAAAGCAAAGCAAAAGTATTTTGTCCGGGTTTGTACATATAAAGAAGTGAAAAAGGACGGAAAAACAGAAAGAATTTATTCGAAATGGTCAAAGGCAAAAACAGTTATTACAAAATGATCGGAAATGAAACTACAGGGCGGAGATAATATGAATGCAAATTTGAGCAGAAAATTAAAAGAAAAAAAGCGGATTGTAATTAAAATCGGTTCTTCTTCTTTGCAGCATCCCGAAACGGGAAAACTTGATTTTCTTAAAATGGAGCGTCTGGTGCGGGAACTCTGTGATTTAAGAAACAGCGGAACTGACGTCTGTTTAGTCAGTTCCGGTGCAATTGCAGTCGGAAGAATGTTTATGGGAATGGAAAATCCGCAGAGTACAATTTCCAGAAAACAGGCATGTGCCGCAGTAGGACAGGCAAGGCTGATGATGACCTATCAGAAAATGTTCGCGGAATATCATCAGACGGCCGGACAGGTTCTGATGACGAAAAATACGATGATTGATAATGTATCGCGGAAAAATGCGCAAAATACATTTGAAGAGCTGTTTCGTCTTGGCGTTATTCCGATTGTGAATGAAAATGATACCGTATCCACTTACGAAATCCAGTTTGGTGACAACGATACATTATCTGCAATTGTGGCTTCTTTAGTATCTGCGGATCTGCTCATTCTGTTATCGGATATAGACGGATTTTATACCGATGATCCGCATGAAAATCCGGATGCAGAATTAATTCGCGATGTCAGATGCATTGATGAAGAGATGTTTCATATGGCAAAAGAATCTACGGGAAGCGATGTTGGGACAGGAGGAATGGCAACCAAGCTCAACGCAGCCAAAATTGCAACAAAGTCCGGAGCAGATATGATTATTGCAAACGCCAGAGACATTCGGATTCTTCACAGGATTTTTGAGGGTGATTTTACGGGAACTCTATTTCATTCAAATTATGATGAAGATTTTTACATCGGGGACTTTATAGAGGGGACACTTTAATTTATGAATCAGCAGAAAATAGACAGAATCAATGAATTATACCGCAAATCCAGGGCAGAAGGACTGACGGAAGCAGAGAAAACAGAACAGGCAGTATTGAGAAAAGAGTTTGTGGCGAATATAAGAAATAATTTAAAAGCACAGCTTGATCGTATTGATATGCAAAATCCGAATGGCAGTATTTACAATCTTGGAGAAAAATATGGAAACAAAACAGCAAATTAGAGCCAGGCATATTTCCATACGAAATGCGATGGACGAATCAGAAGTGAAGCTGCTTTCTTCTAAAATCAGCCGGAATTTAAAGGATTTTTTTGTGGGCATAGAAAAATTGGAAAATTATGGCGTTTACGGATATTATCCTTACAAAAAAGAAGCGGCTCTTTTTGATTTGTACGCATGGCTTTTCAATCAGAAGATTCCGCTGGCATTTCCAAGGGTATCCAAAGAATCCATGGATTTTTATCAGGTATCTTCCATGAAAGAATTTGCAGAGGGTGCATTTCATATTATGGAGCCGGTAAAAAACTGCAAAAAAGCGGATTTTTCGCAGATCGTTTGTCTGGTGCCGGGAAGTGTTTTTGATTATGCGGGCAGCCGTCTGGGATACGGAAAAGGATATTATGACCGTTATTTTACGATGCATAAAGGGATTTACCGCATCGGAACTGCCTATGAAAATCAGCTGGAAGCAGCGATATGTGCAGAGGAGCATGATATAAAAATGCAGGCTGTTGTAACGGAAACGAAGATGTATTTTATAAAGCAGGAGGGTATATGGAGCTAGTTGAAATTTGTAAAAAAGCAAAAGAAGTCAGACATCAAATCGGCATATTGCCTACAAATCAGAAAAACGATGTGCTCATTGCCGTAGCAGATAAATTGGAGGAATGCCAGAGTGAATTGACGGCACAAAATGCAATCGACATAGAAAACGGCATAAAGAACAACATGCCGCAGGGACTTATTGACAGGCTTTTACTCAATGAAACGAGGATTGCGCAGATGGCAGAGGGACTGCGGCAGATTGCCCGTCTGGATGATCCGGTTGGAGAAGTGCTTTCCATGAAGAAGCGTCCCAATGGTCTTTTGATTGGGCAGAAACGTGTTCCGCTTGGTGTAATCGGCATTATTTACGAATCCCGTCCAAACGTCACGGCAGATGCTTTCGGACTTTGTTTTAAGACAGGAAATGTAGTAATACTGCGGGGCGGAAAGGATGCGATTCATTCCAATCAGGCAATTGTACAGTGTATACGGACGGTTTTAGAAGAGCAGTATCTGCCGAAAGAAGCAATTTCGCTGATTACGGATACTTCTCATGAAACGGCAAGGGAATTTATGCATATGAACGCATATGTAGATGTTTTGATTCCAAGAGGTGGAGCGGGACTTATCCGCACCGTGGTGGAAAATGCTGCCATTCCCGTGATTGAAACAGGAACGGGAAACTGTCATATTTACGTAGATGAAAGCGCTGATTTTGATATGGCGTGTGATATTGTCCTGAATGCAAAAACACAGCGGATTGGCGTCTGCAATGCGTGTGAGTCGCTGCTTGTGCACCGGAGCATCGTAGATTACTTTATTCCGCTTTTAGAGAAGCGTCTGGCAGAAAAAAATGTAGAGATTCGTGCAGACGAAACAATTTTAAAAGCTTCTATTGCAGAGGCAGATGTGATACCCGCTTCGGAAGAAGACTGGGGCACAGAATATCTGGATTATAAAATTTCAGCAAAAACAGTTGAATCTGTGGACGAGGCAATTGCGCATATCAATCGTTATAACACAGGGCATTCGGAAACGATTGTCACCGACAATTATACCAATGCAGAAAAATTTCTGGATGAAGTAGATGCCGCCGCCGTTTATGTTAATGCAAGTACACGTTTTACAGACGGTTTTGAATTTGGATTCGGCGCTGAAATCGGCATCAGTACACAGAAGCTTCATGCAAGAGGACCAATGGGATTAGAAGCGCTGACCAGTACAAAATATATAATATACGGAAACGGCCAGATCCGGCCGTAAAAAGAAATTTTAAATGTCCATACTCCCTGGAGTGTGTTTGAAAATTCATTCCCGCCATCTGTACGCCTCCCTCATTTGGCATATCAGGCCCTTTGGGTACAAATCTCCCGCCCAGTGGGCATACATCTGGCAGAAAGCAATTTTCAAACACGCTCTGGGGGTTATGGGCGTTTTTTACATGCATTTGTATGAAAAAGACTTTGGCGGCAAGTCTTTTGTATGTTCATATGGGAATTTAATATCAGGAGGGAAACAAGATAAATTTTTTTAAAATTCCTTATGTTATATTAAATACATCAAAAGATACATGGATAAAATATCAGTTATTTATTGTATCTATATTGCAAACATGATGCAGTGCATGTAAAGGAGGACAATCTATATGAAAAAGATGAAAAAAGCAATGTATGCCGCTATTTTAGCAATTTTAATTTTTATGGTTCAGATGCCGGTACCCGTAAAAGCATCTACAACCTATAATAATGTAAAAACGTTAAACTATACAATGGTAGTAGGAGAAACCGGAACGTTTCAGCTGTCTGCCAGTGTGCCGCCGGGAAAGATAAACGGAAGCCTTTGATATATGTGCAAGAATCCGGAAGGCGGTTATAATACGAGTGATGTTGTAGGAGGCATCTCCCATTCGAATCCGGCAACCGGAAAAGTTAATGTAACCGTAATGGCCATAAAAGAAGGATACTGCAGGCTAAG
>CAOKHR010000226.1 GCA_948468325.1 uncultured Lachnospiraceae bacterium
ATTCTTCTGTTATTTGCGGATTCATACATCTTCTGACTCCGCTTATTTTCATTGTCAACTGGCTTTCCATGGGATTTTTAAAACTTTTACGCATAAACCCCAATGCCGGAAAAACAGCCATGACAGAAGAAGAATTCAAAACAATCGTAGATGTTGGACACGAAACAGGCGTTCTCGAAAACTCCGAACACGAAATGATTAATAACATGTTTGATTTCGGAGATTCCCAGGCAAAAGAAATCATGATTCCCAGAATTGACATGACTTTTGTAAAATCAGACAGTACGTATGACGAATTAATAGAGATTTTTCAAAAAGATAAATTTACCAGATTTCCAATTTATGAGGACAGTACCGACAATGTCACCGGCATAATCAACATGAAAGATTTACTTTTATGTGAAGACAAATCAAACTTTCATGTCAGTGATTTGATCCGTAAGCCTTATTTTACTTACGAGCAAAAAAATACTTCGGAACTTTTTCTGGAGATGCAGAAAAATTCCATCAACATCGCAATTGTACTGGATGAATATGGCGTCACTGCCGGAATGATCACATTAGAAGATCTTTTAGAAGAAATTGTCGGTGAAATCCGGGACGAATATGATGCAGATGAAGAAGATCCCCTCCTGCAAATCGGGGAAAGAGAATATTATATCCAGGGCTCTATGAATTTAGAAGATTTATGCGACGAACTGCATCTGCCGTTTTACTCGGAAGATTACGATACGATCGGCGGCTATCTGATCGGCCTTTTAGACCATCTTCCGGAAAAAAATGAAATTATCATTACCGATGAAGATATTCTTTTAAAAGTTGCCAAAATGGATAAGAACCGAATCGAAAAAATATACATGAAGCTCCCTGCTGCAAAAGATTCTGAAAAGGAACAGCATTGATACTGTTCCTTTTCATGGCCTTACATTACCTGGCAGTGTTTAAACTTCTCCAAAAATTCAAACGGATCGCTTCCTACTCCTTTATTTTCTACGTATGCCTGTATATCAAGCACTTCCTCATGCGTAAATTCCCATATTTCCTGTACATGATCCCATGTTCCGCTGCCGGGCTTAACCACAGATTTGATTCCAAGCGCCTTTTGAACCGGTGTAACTTCAGTATACTCTTCTTCTGTTTTTTTGTTGCCAAGAACCCATGCCAGTTTTTTGGCATACTCTCCTGTACGCCAGACAGAATTTTCTGCAAGTGTATCCATATGCTCCGGCGAAATAAATCTGACGCTGCCGGTATTATATTCTTCTCCCGACGTATCCACAAGATAAACATGCACCTTTTTTTTGGTTACATTTCCTGCTGCATCTCTGGCACAATAAGTAATTGTTAGACTCATTTCGCTTTCTGCTTCCGTAAAATCCTGCATCTGATAATCCAAAATGGTAAAAGAAGTCTGATTTTCTTTATCTTCACCTTTTTTCATAATTCCTTCTGCATTTGTGTCCGATTCAAGTTCCCTGTCTAAAGCCACAGCGAGCGAAAGAAGATAGTCTTCTGTCAGAACGCCCTCTTTTGCATCTGATAAGGGAAGATATAAATCTGCTGCCTGGATTCTCGGATACTGATCCCATACGGCATACAAATTAACAAACGGCATCGTTTCATCCGTCACAATACTCTGATTATCATTCACAGAAGCATCCGTTAAAGTACTGCATCCATATGCAGGCGCCGGAACACCGAATGTAATACCTTCTCCGTTTTCCTCCTCCATAATCTCTGACGCTGCCAGTATAAGCTCCATTCCCGTCCTGTTTTTATCTTTTTCCGGAAAAATATCTTTTTCTGCCTGTCTGTCCTCATCGCCTGCCAGACTCCACCCCAAAAAGCGGCAGGGAACCGTTTCTGTATAGGGCTCTCCGGATTCCTGTTTTGTTTTTCCGGTAGCAATATCTACTGTCGGCATACTCTCTTCTCTGACAAACTTATTTTCCGCAAACACATATGGCGCTGCCATTTTTTCTGCTCTTTCCAAAAAATCTGCTCCTTCTGACTGTTTATTTCCCATGTAGGCAGTCAAAAAACCTGTGTCCCACTGTGCATACAGCGTCACATCTTCATCTTTTACAAATGTAAGGGCGCACTGATTTTCACTTAAAATAATTTCATCTCTGCTGCTTATTTCAGGTGTCAGGCTCCACCCCAAAAAACGGTAAAATTTTTTCCATTTTTTGTTTTTCATAACCGGTTCGGCAAAGCTTACTGTAATCTCTTCTCCTTTTGCTTTCCACCTGGTGTAGGGACAGACAACAGGCGTTTCATAAGTGCTTTTGTCCCCGTCCCTTTTTAAAATTTCCATTTCTTCTTCTGACAGATTCGGATCAAACTGCACGGCATACATATCTTCCCATCCCGCGTATACAGTACTGTTGCGCTTAAAATATTCATACTTTCCGCTTCCGTTAATATACGCGATTATGAAACCTCTTTTGTCTGTCACCAGTTTTCCTGTTCCATGCTTCGCTGTATAGTACCCCAGAAACTGCTGCTTTCTGACACCGCCTGTGAGTGTATTATCTTTTATTGTTTTCTGGGGAATCTGTATTTCGTCCAGTGGGAATTTTTTACTCGCTTTTGCATCCGCATAATATCCTTTCCCATACTTTTCATATATGGCAGCTGGCCCCGGCTTTTCCTCTGCCCCCTGATTATCCAGTAAAATCTCAAATACCTGGGGTTTCCACACGGCATACAGTGTCACAATTTGATTGTGTATGAGAGAGAGATTTTTTACTGTTTTTGTATCTATGGCTTTTCCGCCCGCTGTTTTGCTCCATCCCACAAATTCATAACCCGTACGCTTAAATCCGTTTTCACTTAAAACAGTCTCCGCACCGCAGTATACTGTCTGCGGCTTCGTAGAACCGCCTGTAGCTCCATTGCCGTTATAACAAATCCTATACTGCTTCCTTGGTATATAGACATCATGATAAACTGCCCGATCCGGGGCCGAAAATGCTTCCATGAAACCCGGCAGAAATTCTTCTGAAGGCGTTCTGCTCCACTTAGGCACTGCGGCGCGTGCCTCATAATAATCCGTATTTCTTTCTATTCCGTCCGGAAACGGAGAATAGCTTCCGTCTGTATTCATTTCCCAGTAACGCACAGGCTGCAGATACTTTACATTTCTCTGCCAGTATGCACCCTGCGCATCTGTCCCTCCGCAGCTTCTTGTACATTCCTCCCAGTATTTTCCGTTTTGTATTCCGTTATCTGATGCTGTTTTTGCCGCATAATTATGTGTAAGCTGTGCAATTTCCTGCGGTGCACCGTTAACCTGCCATATCTTGTCACAAATACTGCAGGTATAGGTATTCTCAACATGACGGTAGCCTTTACTGATGCAGGAAGCTTCTGCATCTGTAACAGTCTTTTGCTCTTCTTTATTTTTGTGCGCAATAAGCGGAAGTCGATAAGTAATTCCGCTTTTTCTCTCATCAGCGTATAAGTCCCTGCTGCCAATGTCTACCGTTGTTGTAATTGTTTTACTGCCGCACTTTTTACCGGATGCATCTTTTAAGTCCCAGAAACCGCCGTGATACCCTCCGTCTCCGTACGCTTTTTTTCTGTCTGCATCGGACGCAGGACTTACCTGATAATTGTATATATACCAGTAATGCGCCTTATATCCCGATACCGTATTTCCTGTAATCTTAAATGTGCTTTTGCTCCATAAATCAGAATCATAATTTACGGCCATATTTTCCGGTTTGCTGACTTTGACATCTTTTATTTTCAGTCTCCATACGACCGGATTTCCGTTGTCTGCCGCATCACAGTTTTCAATCCCGTGTGTGCATTTATTAAAATCATATGCTGATTTTCCGCTTACAAAGGTAATTCCATACTCACCGCTGTTATTGTTGTCCGAACTGCGGTCTTTCATCCAGCAGTATATAACGGCATCATTATCGTTGGCGTCTGTATCAAGCTTTATACAGCTTCTTGCCCCGGTATTGCTTCCATAAGCATACACATGGTATTTCTGCGCCTGCACCTCATATTCATCCGAAAATGCATCATTTCTGACAATATCATATAAAATTCCTTCTACACGGAATGTTTCTGTCGTATTTCCTTTTTCGTCAAAGATATTTTCCGAATAGATTACTTTTTCGGAAAACAGCGTGTCCATTGCAAGAATCATGCCGCGTTCCTTTTCACTTAATCTGTCCAAAAACACTTTCCGCTCCATATGAGTTGCCTTGCCGATATATCCGTTTAATATTTCTACCGGAATATTTTTCCAGTCGCAGGCAAGAAGTTTTGAAACATTTTCATTCTCTTCCTTTTGAACCGGCTTCACAGATTCCGGCAGAAGCAGGCCCTGTCCGTACAGCTCGTCTCTTCCCTTTTCGCCT
>CAOKHR010000227.1 GCA_948468325.1 uncultured Lachnospiraceae bacterium
GTCACCCAATATCGAATCAAATGATTTAAATACCAAAATGAATGCGACTAAGAAATTTCTTGAAAAAGGTAATAAAGTAAAAGTCACGCTGCGTTTCCGCGGCCGTGAGATGGCTCATATGCATAGCAGCAAGCATATCTTGGATGACTTTGCAAAAAGCCTTGCAGATGTTGCAGTTATAGAAAAAGCGCCGAAGGTAGAAGGGCGAAGCATCAGCATGGTGCTTACAGAGAAAAAATAGCATTTTAAGGAGGAAATATAATATGCCAAAAATGAAAACAAAAAGGGCGGCCGCAAAGCGTTTTAAAGTTACAGGAACAGGGAAACTGAAGAGAAATAAAGCTTATAAAAGCCACATTTTGACCAAGAAAAGCCCCAAGACAAAGAGGAATCTCAGAAAAGCTACAATTACAGATGCATCAAATGCAAAAGTTATGAAGAAGATTTTACCATACGTATAGGAATCAGATAGGAGGAACGGACAATGGCAAGAATTAAAGGTGGTTTAAATGCCAGAAAGAAGCATAACAGAGTTTTAAAACTGGCAAAAGGATATAGAGGCGCAAGATCCAAACAGTACAGAGTGGCAAAACAGTCTGTTATGAGGGCTCTGACAAGCTCTTATGCAGGAAGAAAAGAGAGAAAGCGGCAGTTCCGCCGTCTGTGGATTGCGCGTATTAATGCAGCGGCAAGGTTAAACGGAATTTCTTACAGCCAGTTTATGCATGGATTAAAATTAGCAGGTGTAGATATGAACCGCAAAATGCTGGCAGAAATGGCAGTAAACGATGCAGAAGGATTTGCAACACTGGCTGAATTAGCAAAAAGCAAAGTAGCATAATTGTATCATATACGATGAAACGCACTCCCGGTGATTTGCCGGGAGTTTTTTTTGCTAATTTTGAAATAGTTCTTTGAATCGCCAGGAAAAAGTGATATGATAAAAATATAAAATAAATTCATTAAGGAGGAATGTGCAATGGCAATTTTAGTAACAGGCGGCGCCGGATATATCGGCAGCCATACATGTGTGGAGTTGTTAAATGCAGGATATGAGGTAGTTGTATTGGACAATCTTTCCAATTCCAGTGAAAAATCTCTGGAACGTGTAAAACAGATTACCGGAAAAGAGACAAAATTTTACAAAGGAGATATATTAGACCGCGATATTTTAAAGAAGATTTTAGAGACAGAAGAAATCGAAAGCTGCATTCATTTTGCAGGCTTAAAGGCAGTCGGAGAGTCTGTGGAAAAACCGTGGGAATATTACAATAACAATATCGCAGGAACGCTGACTCTTGTAGATGAAATGCGTCGTCATGGCTGCAAGAACATTATTTTTTCATCTTCTGCAACTGTTTACGGAGATCCGGCGATTATTCCGATTACAGAAGAATGCCCGAAGGGAACCTGTACGAATCCCTATGGCTGGTCCAAGTCTATGTTAGAGCAGATTTTAAGTGATATGCAGAAAGCAGATCCGGAATGGAATGTAATTCTGCTTCGTTATTTTAATCCGATCGGTGCGCATAAGAGCGGCCTGATTGGAGAAAATCCAAACGGTATTCCAAACAATCTGATGCCGTATATTACACAGGTTGCAGTCGGCAAATTAAAAGAGCTTGGCGTATTCGGCAATGACTATGATACACCGGACGGGACAGGCGTCAGAGATTATATCCATGTCGTAGATCTGGCTAACGGACATGTAAAAGCGCTGGATAAATTAAAAGAAAATGTTGGACTTGGTATTTATAATCTTGGAACAGGTACAGGATACAGTGTGCTGGATATTGTGAAAAATTTTGAAGCCGCTACAGGAGTTGCCATTCCTTATGTAATTAAACCAAGGAGATCCGGCGATATTGCAACTTGTTATTCCGATGCCACAAAAGCAAAGAATGAACTTGGATGGACAGCACAGTACGGCATCAAAGAGATGTGTGCAGATGCCTGGAACTGGCAGAAAAACAATCCGAACGGGTATGAGGAATAAAATGTTTGAAAATTGATAAAAAAAGCTTGCAAGACGTATAATAATATGTTATAGTAATAAACGGTTCGTGGTCCGTTGGTCAAGCGGTTAAGACGCCGCCCTCTCACGGCGGAAACAGGGGTTCGATTCCCCTACGGACTGCTCTGTTTATTATTTAAACAGCCCAACCCGAAAAAATGCTGGAAACCTTATAAAAAGGTTTGTAGCATTTTTTATTTTGTATTCTGCAAATACGCAGCTAAAGACAAAGGAGAGAAGATATATGATGGAAAAGTTAATCAAACAATCTGTATTGTCCGGAATGCTGGTAGGAATCGGAGTTGTGATTCATGCCGTGTCTTCGGATAAAGTAATTGGAGCTATGCTCTTTAGTTTTGCTCTTTTGACAATCATAAAGTGCAATTTGAAGTTGTATACCGGAAAAATCGGATTTTACAAATCAGAATCAGCAAAAAGCTTATGCTGCATGCTGGTTTTCAATCTGATCGGTGTGCTGATTCCGACATTAAGTATTTCGTTATGCCGCGAATCGGTGTATGAAACGATTGTGGACGTATCTGCGGTTAAGTTTGGAAATGATCTGACGGTTGTATTTTTGTATGGGTTGTTTTGCGGCGTGTTAATGTTTATCGCCGTATATGCAAAAGATACGGTAATTACAATTTTCTGTATAATGATTTTTATTCTTTCGGGATTTGAACACTGTATTGCCGATTTTATCTATCTCGTTCTGAATTTTTCTCCGGAAAACTGCATCAAATTTCTCACCATTATTTTGGGAAACTCTGCCGGTTCTATAGCGGCGCATTTTCTGACGGGCGAAAAAAAATAGAGATTTCTGTTTTACGAATCTGCCGTATTGTGATATGCTATAGAAGTATTATATGTATCTTACATCAGACGTAGTATAATACAGAAAAAATACAAAAGGAAAAAGGGGGAGATACCTGTGTATGGAACATGGTGGTCTTTGGTTCCGCCGGTGGTAGCGATTTTGCTGGCGTTGATTACCAAAGAGGTGTATAGTTCACTGTTTTGCGGTGTGCTGCTGGGGGCATTATTTACGGCGGGCTTTCAGCCCTGGGAGACATTTGAGACGCTGTTTACGACGATGACCGGAAATATGAATCTGAATATCATTATCTTTGATGTGCTGCTGGGAATGATTATTGTGCTGATGACTCAGTCCGGAGGCTCCGCGGCTTATGGCAACTGGGCGAGTAAGAAAATTAAAAGCAAAAAGGCGTCTTTATTCGCGACAATGGGACTTGGAATTTTAATCTTTGTAGATGATTATTTTAATTGTCTGACGGTTGGTTCCGTAATGCGTCCGGTAACGGATAAGTATAAAGTTTCCAGAGCAAAGCTGGCGTATATTATTGATGCTACGGCAGCTCCAATCTGCATTATTGCGCCGATTTCAAGCTGGGCGGCCGCAGTCAATTCTTATGTGCCCGAAGACAGCTCATTGACTGGCTTCCAGCTGTTTTTAAGAACGATTCCTTATAATCTTTATGCGCTTCTTACGATTGTTATGGTTTTTCTTGTCATTGCCTGGAATTTTGATTTCGGACTTATGAAAAAGCATGAAATGAATGCGGCAAACGGAGATTTGTTTACTTCCGGCAAAGAAGAGTTTGAGTCAATGGAAGAAGACAGGAAAATAAATCCGAACGGAAAAGTAATCGATCTTGTGCTTCCGGTGGTGGTTTTAATCGCATCGGCTGTATTTGGAATGATTTATACCGGATTTTTGGGCGGCGCAGAAAATATCGTTGATGCGTTTGCAAACTGCGATGCAGAAATGAGTCTGATTTTCGGAACAACGGTAACGGTTATTTTCATGGCAGTTCTCTATCTGCCCAGGAAAGTCATCTCTTTCCATAAATTTATGCAGTCTCTGGCAGAAGGAGCAAAGCTGATGATGCCTGCAATTTTAATTTTGACATTTGCCTGGACGTTAAAGGGCATGGGCGACAATCTTGGAATTGATGAGTTTGTCAGAGGACTTGTAGGAACCAGTATGACTGCAAGTGCGGTGATTCCGGCCATTATGTTTGGTATTGCGTTGTTTTTAGGATTTTCAACAGGAACATCCTGGGGAACATTTGCAATTTTAGTTCCAATCGTTGTAAATATGTATGCATCGCATGATGAAGAAATGATGATTATTGCCGTTTCTGCCGTTTTGGCAGGGGCAGTCTGCGGCGATCATATATCACCGATTTCCGATACGACGATTATGTCATCGGCCGGAGCCCAGAGTAACCATATCAACCATGTGCAGACACAGATGCAGTATGCGATGGTTGTTGCGGTAATCTGTGCAATCGGCTATGTGCTTGCCGGCATCAGCAAGAACTGGATG
>CAOKHR010000228.1 GCA_948468325.1 uncultured Lachnospiraceae bacterium
GTATTTTCTTTTAACCACTCATTTTCTTTCTCTGTCATATAGGGAGAGAGAGTTTCGTATACTTTTTTGTGGTACGCATTCAATATTTCTTTCTCCCCTGCTGTCATCTCGTCTGCATTCACCGCATCTAAATCAATTGGCACACAGGTAATGTTTTCAAAACACATAAACTGGCCATATTCATTTTTTTCTGCTTTTTGGCACAGCAGTTCATTTTCAATCCGGATGCCATATTCATTTTCTACGTATACGCCCGGCTCATCTGTCGTAATCATGCCCTCTTCTAAAACTGCCGATGCTTCGCCCCGCAGACGCTGTTTCCAGCGAAAGGCATTCGGTCCCTCATGCACGTTCAGCACATGGCCTACGCCATGGCCCGTTCCGCACTTATAATCTATGCCCAAATCCCAGAGCGGCTGCCTCGCTAAAATGTCCAGATTCACTCCCCTGCAGCCATACAAAAACTTTGCGGCCGAAAGATTTAAACATCCTCTTAAAACTGCCGTATAGTGCTTTTTCATCAAATCAGTCACATGGCCTAAAACAATTGTCCTTGTAACATCCGTCGTTCCTTCCAGATAATGCCCTCCGGAATCGACTAACAGAAATCCCTCCGGTTCCAGCCGTGCACAGTCCTTTTCATCCGCACTGTAATGCATCATGGCCGCATTTGCACCATATGCGCTAATAGTATCGAAACTGACATCCAGAAAATTTTCCTGCTCCATCCGCTTATTTAGCAGATACCTGACAGCAGAGGCTTCGGTAATCTCCTCTTTTCCGATGTGCGTTTTTAACCAGTAAATAAACTTTGTCACGGCCACGCCGTCTTTGATATGCGCATAGACCGTATTTTTTATTTCAACCGGATTTTTCACTGCCTTTAACAATTCTGTGGGATTTTCTCCCTGTATCTTTTCTGCGCATTCCGGTATACTGTCAAAAATTTTATAATTTAATTTCGTTTTATCACACAATACTGCCCTGCCGTTTAAAGTACCTGCATAAGCATATATTTCCTCATACGGTTTTATCTCAATATGATGCTCCCTGAAATATGCCTGCTGCTCTTTTGTGGCAACACCTTCCTGCAAAAACCAAATGCATGCTTCTTTGCTTATCACAAGATAGGAAAGAACCACCGGCACATGTAAAATATCGGCGCCGCGTACATTTAAAAGCCATGCAATATCGCAAAGGGAAGACAGAATATGCACATCGGCGCCTGCCGCTTCCATTGCTTTCCTCACATCGGCAAGCTTTTCTTCCATGCTGCGGCCGCAGTACTGCTCCTGTAAAAGAAAGAAAGGCTCTTTCGACATTTTCGGCCTGTCCTTCCAGATTTCTCCGATAAGATCCTCATCCGCCGATAAAAAAGCTTCGTTTTCTGCGGCTGCTTTTTTATAGTTTTCTCCTGTTTCTGCGCTTACCATTCTGCCGTCAAAGCCAAGTTTTCCGCCCTGCGGCAGCTTCTCCCTGATAAATTCTTCTACTGTGGGCACTCCTTCTTCATCCATGCGCTGTAAAAAAATGCCGCTGCCGGACAGCTGCTTTTCGGCCTGAATAAAATATCTTCCATCCGTCCACAGATAAGCTTCGTTTTGTAAAACAACTGCCGTTCCGGCAGAACCTGAAAAACCTGTTATATATTCCCTTGCCTTAAAATAATCTCCGATATATTCCGAACCGTGGAAATCCGAAGTGGGAATGACATACAGATCAATTTCTCTTTCTGCCATTTCCCTTTGCAGCAAAAGCAGTCTCTTAGCAGCCGAATCAGCCATTTTCATTTTCCTCATAAAATTCAAAAAATTTCGTATCCAGTTCCGGATAAGACCGTTTCAGTGAAATCGGTTTTCCGCTGCGGCTTAAGAAGCAGTGCTCACTGGCCGCAAGCGTCCGCAGTTCTCCTGTTTTTTTATCTGTCATACGATATTCTACTTTCATTCGTATGCCGTCATATTCTGCAATCTTTGTCTCAATGACAACGGTATCGTCAAAATGAACCATGCTCTTATATTCACAGGTTACAGACAAAACAGGACTGATAATCTCCATTCCTTCCATTCCTTTGTAGGATAATCCAATCTGTTCCATCAAATCCATTCTCGCTTCTTCCATCCAGCGAATATAATTGGAATGGTGGATGATTCCCATTTGATCTGTTTCATAATATTTTGCATGATGCTCGTATGGCCTGATGTGAATCGGACCTGCCTGTCCATACACTTGTATTTCTTTTCCTGACATGAGACATTCCTCCTTTTTCCTAACCGATAAATGATTTATTATTTTTCCATCTTCCAGAAAAACGCGCTGTACGCCGGAAGTGTGCTTCCTCCCCCGAAATCATGTTCTTCTCCGCTAATCAAATCCACAGCCGTACCGCAGCCCGCATCAAAATGCGCCTGATATTCTTCTGCATCTGCATTGACTGCCACAAGCACACGCTCATTTTCTGATTTTCGCTCAAAAATACACTGCTTATTTGTCAGTAAAACCGAGCGGAAACTGCCGTAATTCAGCGCCTGTGAATGCTTCTTTGCCTGCGCCAGTCTGGAAATCCATACAGAAAGTTCATTTTCAAGCGGTTCGTCAAAGCAGGCGCGAAGCGCCGGATCGCCGTCCTGTTTGGACGCCCTGGCACCCCATTCGCTTCCGTAATAGACGCAGGGAATTCCCGGCATGCCAAACATCATTGCATAAATTAAGGGAAGGTGCTTCTCATTGGTAAGATTGGAAGCAATTCTTGTGACGTCATGGTTATCTACAAAACTAAGAAGATGCTGCCCTTTATAAAGCGTCCAGTTTTCCGATCCGAACTGGCGCAGCAGAGAATGCACAATTTCAAACATATTCATGGAATTGAAACTGGAAAATAACCCTTTATAACATTCGTAATTGGTAACGGAATGCAGCATCTGGGGATTCATCCACTGATTGTAATCTCCATGCAGCGTTTCTCCCAGCAAAAAGAAATCTTCTTTTAAACTGTCTGTAAACGTCCGCAGCTGCCTTAAAAAATCAGGTGTGAGACAGTATGCAACATCCAGCCGCAGTCCGTCAATATCAAATTCTTCTACCCATCCTTTGATGGCATCAAATATATGCGCCGTAACTTCCGGATTGTAAAGGTTTAATTTTACCAGATCATAATTTCCTTCCCATCCTTCATACCAGAGCCCGTCGTTGTAATTGGAATTGCCGCCGAAATTAATGTGAAACCAGTCTTTGTAACGGGAATTTTCACGATGCTCAAGCACATCCAAAAATGCGGTAAATCCCCGTCCCACATGGTTAAATACACCGTCTAAAACAACTTTAATTCCGGCTTTGTGAAGTTCGTCACAGACTTCTTTAAAATCTTCATTCGTACCGAGACGGCAGTCTATTTTTTTATAATCCCTTGTATTATATCCATGTGTGTCCGACTCAAAAACCGGCGAAAAATAAACTGCACTGATTCCCAGTTTTTTCATATGGGGAATCCATTCCTTTACTTTTAAAATTCTGTGTTTAAGCACCCCGTCATTTTCATAAGGCGCTCCGCAGAATCCCAACGGATAAATCTGATAAAAAACACTTTCATATGCCCACATGCCGTCATCCTCCTGTCTTTAAATAAATTGATTTGCTGTTTTGTCATAAGCATACAAAATGCCTGCAAGCTTTTCCCTTAGCTCTTCTTCTAAAATGTCATATGACAGACAAAAATCTGCAAGAGATTCATAGTTGTCCCTTAACTGGGTGTTTACATAACTAAGCAGCATCACCGGATCTTTCGGCAACCCCTTATCCATTCTGCATCCTTCTTTCCACACCGTATTTTGCTTCCAGCTCTTTTACCGCCTCCATATAGACCTTCTGCTTTTTCTGCTGTAAAAGCTGCTCCAAAAGCTGGTCTTTTATGTCGTCATATGACGGCGTTTCTTTTTCTTTTTTATCGTCCACTACGATAAGATGATAACCGAACTGCGTTTTTACCGGCCCCAAAAGCTCCCCTGCTGTCCCTTCAAAAGCTGCCTTTTCAAATTCCGGTACCATCTGCCCTCTGCCAAAATATCCAAGATCGCCTCCTTTGTCTTTGGAGGGGCAGGTAGAATATTGTCTTGCAGCATCTTCAAATGATTTTCCCGCTGCAATCTCTTCTGCAATTTTTTTCGCCTGTTCTTCTTCCTCTACCAGAATATGTTTTGCTTTGACCTGTTCACCGTTTGCAAACTGTGCTGCATTGGCATCATAATATGATTTTGCTTCCGCCTCATCAACAGTTACTTTGTCAATTACACTTGTCGCTGCCATATGGCTTGCCAGTTCATTCTCCATTTTGGCGAGAGTTTCTTTATATTCCTTACTTTCTTT
>CAOKHR010000229.1 GCA_948468325.1 uncultured Lachnospiraceae bacterium
AGGAATTCTACTGCAAAAATAAGCACGGACGGAAGCAGCGCTGTTTTGTAATAATTTGCCATAAAATCCGCAGATGTTCCTTTTAAAGGCATATTCAGTGTAAATATAATTTCATTTAATCCGATATTCCCAAAATTCCGGAATCCCCAATACATACTGAATGTCAGAAAAATAAATAAAAAGATAAGTGCCTGCCTGTAAAAACATGCCATATTTTATATATCTTTCTCTTCTTCATTGGTAACACTCTTTTCCGGTTCCACCTGAATTTCTATCCGCAATTTCTTCTTTACCATTGCAAAAACAATTCCCATAACAACCGCCGCCGCAAGAAATACGCCGTATCCCAGAATCCAGAACTGCACTGTCTGCAGCCCGTTCTTAGCGGTAAAAATTGCCGCTTTATTCGCAGGTATTAAGATAACCAGAGCAGCAAACTGGTCAAGTATGGAAAATGCAAACCATTCAGCCAATGTCCGGCATCCGTCTTTTGCCTTTTTTCCGGAAAGCGCTTCCGAAAGAAGCAGTGTAATTGCACCCGCGCCAAAGAAAACAAAAATCTGAAGCATATTTTTTCACCTTCTTTATCTGTTGCTTACAGCTCGCAGTTTCCTACTGTCCGCGGGAACGGAACTACGTCACGGATATTCGACATACCGGTCAGATACATTACAAGCCGCTCAAATCCAAGTCCAAAACCTGCATGCCTTGCAGAACCGTATTTTCTAAGGTCTAAATAAAATTTATAATCTTCCTCATTCAGTCCCATCTCTTTAATTCTGGTCAGAAGCTTCTCATAATCGTCTTCCCTCTGGCTTCCGCCGATAATCTCCCCGATTGCCGGCACCAGACAGTCCACAGCCGCTACTGTCCTGCCGTCTTCGTTCAGTTTCATATAAAACGCCTTAATTTCTTTCGGATAATCCGTTACAAATACCGGACGTTTAAATACTTCCTCTGTCAGATAACGTTCATGCTCCGTCTGCAGGTCTGCGCCCCAGGACACCTTATAATCAAATTTATCATTGTTTTTTTCTAAAATTTCAACTGCTTCGGTGTACGTCACATGCGCAAATTCGGAATCTGCCACATGGTTCAGCCGCTCCAGCAGACCTTTATCTACGAAATTATTGAAAAACTGCATTTCTTCCGGCGCATGCTCAAGTACATACCGGATGACATATTTTAACATGCTTTCTGCCAGAACCATGTCGTCCTTCAAATCCGCAAATGCAATTTCAGGCTCAATCATCCAGAATTCTGCTGCATGACGCGTCGTATTGGAATTTTCCGCACGGAACGTCGGTCCGAACGTATAAATATTTTTAAATGCCATTGCATATGTCTCGCCGTTTAACTGTCCGCTTACCGTGAGATTTGTAGATTTTCCAAAGAAATCCTTCGAAAAATCCACTTCTCCCGCTTCGGTTTTCGGAAGATTGTCCATATCCAGAGTCGTCACACGGAACATCTCCCCTGCGCCTTCGCAGTCACTTCCGGTAATCAGAGGCGTATGCACATATACAAAATCCCTCTCCTGAAAAAATTTATGAATCGCATATGCAATCAGTGAGCGCACACGAAATACTGCTTCAAACGTATTTGTCCTTGGACGCAGATGTGAAATCGTCCGCAGATATTCAAATGTATGCCGCTTCTTCTGCAGCGGATAATCCGGCGCGGATTCACCCTCAATCACGACTTCTTCCGCCTGAATTTCAAAAGGCTGCTTTGCCTGGGGCGTCGCTGTCAGTTTACCCGTCACTATAATTGCAGCGCCTACATTTAACTTCTCAACTGCTGCAAAATTGGACATTGTATCATGATATACCACCTGAAGCGGCTCAAAAAATGTTCCGTCATTTACTACGATAAATCCAAAATTTTTGGAGCTGCGGATGCTCCTCACCCATCCTGCAATTGTAACTGTCTGTTCCAGATAATTTTCCCTGCTGCGGTATAAATCCCGTATATTCACAATTTCCATAGCACGCTCTCCTATTCTTCTGTATTTTCTACAGATTCTGTATTTTCTTCTGCTTTTGCATAATTGACAACCGCCTGTTCTGCAACCAGATCACACGCTTTATTTTCCAGATAAAGTTTTTTAAAATAATTTTCTCCTGATTCCTGTGTCGAACCCAGGCTTCCGTACAAATCCTCTTTGGAAGCATAACCGCCGTTTTTCAGAATATTTTCAATATACTGATCGTAATCCTCCTGATCGAATTCGACATTTTCTTTCTCTGCAATGACTTCCAGAATAAGCTCCTGTGACAGGCTCGATTCCATATAAGTCCGGTTTTGGCTTAAGAACTCCTCTTCTGTAACGCCGTAATTAGACTGCAAAAAATCCTCAAGCTCCACACCGTCCGAACAATAATAATTGCGGAAGCTTTCTACATATTCTGCCAGTCTTGCATCTACAAGCTGCTCCGGAAGAGATGTAACAGAGCATACGTCTAACAGATTTTGCATAACTGCATTGCGGATATCTGACTTTTTTGTCTCCTCTGCCTGCTGCTCCAGCGTTTTTCTGGTATTTTCATAAAACTCTTCTACGCTGTTTGCCTGAAAATTTTCCAGCACATAAGCATCGTCTATTGTTTCTCTTGTCACCGCGCTTCCAATCGAATTTATAGTAAATGAAAAAACAACCGTCTGCCCTTTTAAATCTTCTGAATAATAATCATCCGGAAACGTTGCTTCACAGTCTACTGTCTCACCCACCTTCGCACCAATCAGTCCGTCGGTAAATCCCTCAATGTAGCCTGTTCCCGTAGTTACATTAGAATTCGCCGAAACATCTATAATCTGATTTTCTGCACTGCCGCCGTCAAAAGCAGCCCCGTCTTTTTTGCCGACATAATTTACATCTACAACATCGCCTTCCTGGATCACCGTTTTGGAATCATCTTTCAAATACGGCTGCGCATAAGTAATGGACTGGTCTACAAAATTATTGACAGCTTCTTCCGTAACCTGATAATCGGATTCATTCAAAGTCACTTCCATGCCCATATAATCTCCCAAAGTCACATAATCTTCTGCATTATAGGCAATATCAATACTGGCTACAGTCGGCTCTTCTTCACTTTCCGGCAGCGCATTTTCCGTTTCGGTATCTGTTACGGCATTTCCGTTTTCTGCTTTGTCTCCGCATCCGGCAGCCGCCAATGCCATACATGCAGTTATTATTGCAATTATTCTTCTTTTCATCTTTTACCTCTCATATCTTCTGATACTAAATTTTGCTTCATAAATGCGAACAATAATATAAACATAACACATTTGCATAGAAAATAAAAGGTTTTATTGCTTTTTCTTAAAATCAATGTTACAATATTAGTCAAATTGTGATAAGGAGGGTTTGTACCGTGACAAATGTTGCTCTTGTTTTATTTGCTATGTCAAAGGTTACGATTGTTCTGTTAGTTTTACTCGCTCTGCTGGTGATTGGCGTTATTGTTCTGTATTTTGTCGGAAAGCGGCTGCAGAAGAAACAGGAAGAACAGCAGGCGCAGATTGCCGCTGCATCCCAAAGTGTTTCCATGCTGATTATTGATAAAAAGAAAATGAGAATGAAAGATTCCGGTCTTCCGGCTGCTGTACTGGCGCAGACGCCGAAACTTATGCGCCGCTCGAAAGTGCCGATTGTCAAAGCAAAAGTCGGACCGAAAATGATGATTTTCATCTGTGACGCAGAGATTTTTGATACCATACCAATCAAAAAAGAAGTCAAAGCAAGCATCAGCGGACTCTATCTTACTTCCGTGAGAGGCCTGCACGGCAACATCGCCAAACCAGCCCCCGCAAAGAAAGGTCTCCGCGCCAGAATAAAAAATAAATATAATGAACTGAATGGCAAATTAGAAAAAGAAAAAAAGAAATAATATCCGGCTGATATGCTGCGGTGAAAGGAAACATGCCGCCAACTTCAAGATCCGCAAGCATTTCAAGGGCAGGAAAAGCCACTATATTGACGAAAATGAATTGGTAATCTTGAAAATACTTATGCCGCTGTTATCTCGCCGGAAACCATTGAGAACGGACGGTTAAAAAAAGCTATCCTGCTCACCGGTCTGCGTTACTTCGCCGACTGCAGAGATAACGTCAAAAAGCCGAGAGTCAGAAATGCGTTGACTCCCGGCTTGTAAAATCAGGGGGTTTATGATAGTATAGAGCTACAAAAACAAAAGGAAAAGCAGGTGGAAAAATTGACGGTGACGAAACAGCCAGATCAGAAACATCAGGAAGATTTACAGAGGCTTAGAGGTTTTCGCCTGCTTGATGATGATTTCTTCACAAAATGTTTTGAGGGAGATACGGCAAGCATA
>CAOKHR010000230.1 GCA_948468325.1 uncultured Lachnospiraceae bacterium
TTTTAATCAATTTCTTTAAATCCAGGCTGTTTGTACTGACAATAGCCATGGTTGTCCTGTTTGGGATACTTGTGCAGCGGATTTTTGTGCTTCAGATAGTGAATGGCGAAGAATATCTGAACAACTACGTATTAAAAATTGAAAAAGAGCGGGAGCTTGCAAGCACCCGCGGCAATATTTACGACAGAAACGGCAGCTTACTGGCATACAATGAACTGGCCTATACAATTACCATTGAAGATAACGGCAGCTATGCCTCCAATGATGAAAAAAACGATTCGATTAATCATGTACTGGAACAGGTATTTTTAAAGCTGGATGAAAACGGCGATTCCATAGATAATACGTTTGAAATTTCGCTGGAAGAAGACGGCTCTTATTCCTACAATGTAGAAGATAAGGCACGAAAACGTTTTCTGGCCGACGTCTACGGACATTCCCGGACGGATGACCTTGCTTTTAATAAAAAACTGGGCTATAACGAAGGAGAAGCGACTGCAAAACAGGTTATGGAATATCTGCAGTCCGAAGATAAATTTAAAATAGCCGACAGCTATGAAGGAGATATGGCGTACCGTATTACGGTAATCCGTTATGCCATGTCGAAAAACGGTTACCAAAAATATATTTCCACAACAATCGCTACTGACGTCTGTGAAGAGACGATTGCATATGTCAGTGAAAACGCAGATATTCTGCAGGGAGTCGAAGTTTCCACTTCGACGCTTCGAAGATATGTAGACAGCAAATATTTCGCCCAGATTATCGGTTATACGGGAAATATTTCTCAGGAAGAATATGATGAACTTTCCAAAAACAGCAAAGATTATTCGCTGACAGACGTTGTCGGGAAATCCGGAATTGAACAATATCTGGATTTGACGCTCCGCGGCAAAAAAGGCACGGAAACCGTTTATGTTGACAATCTGGGAAAAGTAATCGAAACAAAAGAACGGATTGAGCCTGTTGCGGGCAACAATGCTTATTTATCCATTGATGCCAAGCTTACAAAAGCTGTTTATGATCTGCTTGAAATGGAGATTGCCGGTATTGTCTATGACAGTATCAGAAATGTCAAGGATTATGATTCTTCCAAAGTAACAAATGCGTCAAACGTTATTATACCGATTGACGACGTATATTTTGCTTTAATCCAGAACAATGTTTTAAATCTCGAGCATTTTTCCGGAGAGCATGCAAGCGCGACAGAACAGGAAGTTTATGCTGCTTTTATTTCCAAACAGTCAGCTGTTTTATCCTCAATTCAGTCTGAGCTTGTTTCCGAATCCGCGCTTGCTTTTGGAGAACTTGCAAATGAAGATGAAGATTACATTACCTTTATTGTAAAAATGCTGAAAGACGAAGGCATTCTTGTCGAAGATAAAATTGATACGGAAGATCCGGCCTACATCCAGTGGGCAGAGCAGAAGAGCAGTTTAAAAGATTATTTAAGTTATGCAATTGCAAAAAACTGGATTGATATTACCCGGTTTTCCGTGGATGAAAAGTATTCGGATTCTAATGAAATATATGATGCGCTTCTGAAATTTATTCAGGAAAAATTAACAAATGATAACAATTTTTCCAAAATCATTTATAAATATATGATACAGCAGAATCTTATCAGCGGCACACAGCTTTGCATTCTGCTGTATGACCAGGGTGTTTTAAAACACGATGCCGAACAGATAGAAGCATTGACAAGCGGTTCTGTTTCTGCATATAATTTCATACGGGAAAAAATTAAGAATCTTGAAATTACTCCGGCACAGCTTGCCCTGGATCCGTGTACTGGCTCATGTGTTATTACAAATGTAAAAACAGGAGAAATTTTAGCGCTTGTATCTTATCCAGGTTATGACAACAACCGTCTGGCAAATACGATGGACGCTGCATACTGGGCAAGCCTTCGTGAAGATCGTTCTAATCCGCTATACAATTACGCTACACAGGAAAGAACGGCGCCAGGTTCTACATTTAAGATGGTATCTGCTACGGCAGGCCTTACAGAGCAGGTGATTGATACAGACATGGAAATTTTAGATGAAGGCAGGTTTACGCGTCTGGAAGAAAAAGGACCTACCTGCTGGGCATATCCTGCTTCCACCCACGGAAATATCAATGTATCAGAAGCGATCCGGGATTCCTGCAACTACTATTTTTATGAAACTGGTTACCGCTTAAGCTTAAACGGCAGCACATACAACGAGAACAAAGGTATTCAGACGATTCAGAAGTATGCTTCTATGTACGGACTGAATGATACGGTGGGAATTGAAATACCGGAATCATCGCCCCAGATTGCGGATGAATATCCAATCACAGCTGCCATCGGACAAAGTAACAACAACTATACGACGGCACAGCTTGCCAGGTATGTCACTGCTGTTGCCAACAGGGGAACTGTTTATCAGCAGACGCTTCTAAAAGAGATTCGGGATTTTGACAATCAGAACATACTTGAAAGTTATGGCCCTGTTGTTAAAAATCAGGTTGATGTTTTAACCCCTGCACAATGGGCAGCTATTCATTCAGGAATGCGCATGATGGCAGAAGAGTCAAGCAGCTTTAAAGATTTTCCGGTTGCTGTAGCCGGAAAGACAGGTACTGCACAGCAAGTAAAAACAAGGCCGAACCATGCGCTGTTTGTCGGATTTGCACCTTATAATAATCCGCAGATTTCTATTGCGACAAGAATTGCTTACGGATACACTTCTCACAATGCATCTGACATATCCAGAGATATTTTATCTTATTATTTTGGTGTAAACAGTGCGGAAGAACTGATAAACGGACAGGCAAAAGACGTAAACGGAGGTTCCAATACAGTCACAGATTAATTTATATCAGCAACAGGAGGGAAGACATGTCACAGCCGGTGATTATAAAAAGTAACAGATACGGACTAAATTTGATTTTAGATCCCCATGTTCCTTTTCAGGAGCTGCTTGGCCATATTACGAATAAGTTTTTGGAATCCGAAAACTTCTTTAAAAATGCACGTATGGCAATTTCTTTTGAAGGAAGAATACTGACGAGAGAAGAAGAGCATCAGATTGTTGATACTATATCCCAAAATACAAGCATCTATGTAGTATGCATCATTGATAATGATGAAATACGCGAACAGTTTACAAAAGAAAGAGTGGAACAGTGTTTAGCAGAGCCGCGGGAACCGGATGAACCAGATAATACGGGAAGATTTTTCAAAGGAACGCTGCGCTCCGGACAAGTGCTTGAATGTGAGACAAGCATTGTTATTTTCGGAGATGTAAATCCCGGTGCAAAAATTATTTCCACCGGAAATATCGTTGTTTTAGGAGGGCTGAAAGGGGCTGCCTATGCAGGAGCAGCCGGAGATGAAAATTGTTTTGTTGTAGCGCTTGATATGAATCCTGTACAGATAAAAATTGGAAATATCATCGGAAGAAGCGAAGATAAAGGGATTCTTGCATCCATCAGAGAACGTAAGAAAGTAGCAGCAGAACCACAGGTAGCTACTGTATCAGATGGTCATATTTTAATTGAGCCAATTACAAAAAATACATTAAATAATATTTAATATCAGGAGGATTGAAAAAAATGAGTGAGGTAATTGTAATTACATCTGGTAAAGGAGGCGTTGGTAAGACAACTACAACTGCCAATGTGGGAACCGGACTGGCACAGCTTGACAAAAAAGTTGTTTTGATTGATACGGATATAGGACTCAGAAACTTAGACGTCGTCATGGGGCTGGAGAACAGGATTGTATATAATCTGGTAGATGTTATAGAAGGAAGCTGCCGTATTAAGCAGGCATTGATTAAAGATAAGAAATATCCGAATCTTTCCCTGCTCCCCTCTGCTCAGACAAGAGATAAATCATCTGTTTCTCCGGAGCAGATGAAAAAACTGACAGATGAACTCCGTGAAGAGTTTGATTACATACTTTTAGACTGTCCGGCCGGAATCGAACAGGGTTTCCAGAATGCGATTGCAGGGGCTGACCGCGCTATTGTCGTTACTACGCCGGAAGTTTCCGCCATACGCGATGCAGACAGAATCATCGGACTGCTTGAAGCCAATGAAATCAGGCAGACACAGTTAATTGTCAACCGGCTTCGTATGGATATGGTAAAACGCGGAGATATGATGACAGTAGAAGATGTATGTGAAATCCTGGCCATTAACTTGATTGGCGTAGTGCCGGACGATGAGCAGATCGTCATTTCCACCAATCAAGGGGAGCCGCTTGTCGGTTCGGACGCAATGGCGGGAAAAGCTTTCGCCAATGTTTGTAGACGTATTTCCGGAGAAGAAGTCCCATTTTTAGATTTACAAAAGA
>CAOKHR010000231.1 GCA_948468325.1 uncultured Lachnospiraceae bacterium
TGTTTCCGTAACTGCCTTTTGTGTCATTCCATGCTGTTTTGTCTGCTCGTTAAATACCTTACAAAAAATAATGTACTGATTGATAATATCGTCTTTGTCACTTTCATAAATAACTTTGGCTCTGACTTTAATATCTATATCCGCGCTCTTGAAAAATTCTTTAGACAATGATATTTTATCAGGTTTTTTGCCCTTATTGCCTGTATATATCACATACAGTTCGGGTTTTGGCATTTTTACTTTCCTGCTCTTGTAATAATCTTGGCTGGTACGCTGAAAATATTCGTGATAGCTTTGTACCAAATACAGCAACACTCTTACCAATATATTCATTGTCCATGTAGACTGAGCCTCTATGAGTATCATCAGTTTATTGTGGACAATAAAACCTAAGTCATTATACAGATTATCAGTCAATACGTTTGTGATTGTTACATCTGTAAGTGAGTCCTCTGTTGCGGTGGCGTCCTCTGGGTGCAGCGTTTTATACAGCTTTAACAAATAACTTTTATTTTGAAAAAGGTCAAGGAATACACTATTTTTGGCGGTACGCTTTGCTATAACATCCTGTGTCTGTTTTGTTTCGTCCTGCACTCTATTACCTCGGTTTCTTAAAATCTGCAGCAGGAGATACGATATAGCTTACTTCTGCTACATCTCAATTATACAAAAACGCACCCTTGATTACAATAAAATTTACATTAAATTTCTTCTCCCCTCCGTTTAGTCTTGTTCTGCTCTTTGCCGATACTGTCATATTCGGACTGCAGGGACTGAAATTCCGCTTTCTACTGTTTCGGTGTTATTTTCTCGCTGTTCTGTAAAAGAATCTGCATACGCTTCATGTCAGCAGGCATAAATAATTTATAAAAATTTTGTTGCAGGAACAATGATAAAACCGTACAATATAGACAGGGAAAGCGGAACCGACAGAGTTTATGGAGAAAAGGGAGAAAGCGAACAGGGGGCTTTTAAGGCTGCTTTAAGTAAAATCAAAGGACATTTCAAATAACAGCGAAATGTCCTTTTTGTACACTTTTGCCAGTCCGAAACAGATCTTGAGGCGTGAAAGTTGTACGGCCATCTATTGCAGGAATTGTAAAAGGCACATGCGGCCAGGTTATGGGAGGCACTGTAAATTAAGGAGGTATGAGGGAATGAAAACGAATTTAAAACGAATAGCCGCAGGGACGCTGATGTTTGCTGTCCTGACCGGAATCGCGAAGATGGATGTTTTGGCAGCACAGGAAAACTATATAACGGCAAGCGGTCCTGCAGAAGTGGCGGAAATCTTAGCTGCTTTTGATACAGACGATTACTTTGCGGCTGTAAACATTGATCCGGATGCGGATATTGTGGAGGCAGACGGAGAACCGGCTTCTTTTGAGGAAATATTTGACGTGACAAAGCGGGATGCGGAAGGAATTTTAAAGTCGTCTGAAACGGTAGAAACATATTTCAGAGAAACGCCGTATGAAACGGAAGTGGAAGCAGACGGAACCGTAACAGTAACCGCCCCTTTCCAGACCTGCCGCATCGTAGTTTGGGACGAGATGCCGGAAGATGATTACGGCGCTGTTAAAGTGATTTCCTGCCCCATGTTTGGGGAATATGTCCTGATATACAAAACGCCGGAAGAGACGCAGGAGGCTTATGAATTGCTGCAAAAACAATATGGTGAAAAAAACTGTTTTACAGACCGGATCTATTCCGCGGATGAAATTTGCGCAGAATATAGCCCTTATTCCTGGGGAACAACGGCTATGGGAATGGATACGCTGAAAAATTCAGAGCATTTTGAGACAGGAAATACCATGGAGCTTACCGGTTCCGCCCTGGCAGCCGTAATTGATACAGGCTGCGAAACGGGTCATGAAGTGTTTGCGGGGCGGATTTCCGAAGACAGCTACAATTTTGCCGACGGAACGAGAGAAGTCTATGATAATTATGAATCCGGCGGGCACGGTACCAGCGTGGCCAGTATTCTGGCAGACGCCACGCCTGATAATGTAAAACTGCTCATTCTGCAGATTAGCAATGCCAAAGGATACGCCTCATCTCTGGGATTTGCCAATGCCATGCTCTATGCGCTGCAAAAAGGCGCCGATGTCATCAGCATGAGCATAGTGGTAAAGTCAGCAACAGCTTACGAATGGGATTATGCGCTTGAGAAAATATATAATGCCAATATCCCGTTCGCTGCCGGATCGGGAAATGATAACAAAGATGTATCCGGATACTATCCGGCCAGCAGCAGACTGACCATTGCTGTATCCGCCGTAGATCAAAACAATGAAAAATGCGGCTTTTCAAATTTTGGCAGCGGCATTGATTTTTGCGCCCCTGGAAAAGCCCTTACCGTGGCAAGCGCAAAAGGCGGTTATGCAAGCAGCGGCGGGACGTCTCTTTCTACACCTTATATTGCCGCCGCCATTTCCTATATCAAACTCATTCATCCGGAATATACAACTTTGGAAGTATATGAAACATTGAAAAAATACTCGGTTGATTTGGGAGATTTGGGGAAAGATGAAAAATACGGATGGGGGATGCCTGTCATTGCCGATTATCTTTCAGAAGAGCTTTCAGGCTCCGGACATATCCACAACTGGCAGATAACAGAAAAACGGGAAGCCGATTGTCTTGACGGTTACGTGGAATATCTCTGTGCTTGCGGAGAAAAAAGAAGACGGGCATTTGCCGCAATATCCGAACATACATGGGGAGAGGTTCAGTTAATGCCGGATGGGTTTTACCAGTATGCATGTCTGACCTGCAATGAGACTCACCGCAGCCCGTCTTCATGCGGACCGCGGTTATCCTGGTCCATAAGCGGCAGTGTTTTAACGATTTCGGGCAGCGGTTCTATGTCAGATTATGAGATTCAAAAATTCCCATGGTCAGAGCTCAATCAGAAAATACAGACAGTCGTTATAAAAAAAGATGTGGGAAAAATAGCGGACGGGGCATTTGCCTACTGTCCCGGCCTGACAGAATTTCAAGTGGAAAAAGGAAATACAGCTTATGAAAACAATTCGGGTATGGCTTTGTATACAGCAGGGCGAAAAGAGCTTGCCGCAGTCGCAAACGGATACCCGCCGCGGGATAACGTTTCTGTCGGCTGGGGCACGACTGCCGCTAAAATCCACAATTATGCTTTTGCAGGCTGCAAAAAAGTCAGCACTTTTGCAATGAAAGCAGACAGTACGGAAATAGGGGCATACGCTTTTGCCGATTGTACGGGGCTGAGAAAAATCTCTGTGTGGGGAAACATTTCTTCCATTGGGGAAAATGCCTTTTTAGGAGTAAACGCAGAGATCTGTCAGTCTGCGGACATATCAGGGCAGGAAAAACAGTACGGCGGCAGTCTGACCTGGAAGAAACACAGTTATTCAGGCACTGTTGTCCATCCTTCCTATACTGCGGAGGGGCAGGTTTCCTATACCTGCGGCTGCGGGGCCGAGAGGAAAGAGAAGCTTGCAGTGAAATCCCTTTCAAGGCCTGTGATATTAGATGTCAGCAATATTTCCAAAGGCGTAAAGATTGCGTGGGCAAAAGTAACGGGAGCAGCCGGGTATGTAATTTACAGAGATGGAAAAGAAATCAAAAAAATCACGAATGGGAATACGACAGTTTTTACGGATTCCGGTGCAAATAAGAATGGCAGGAAATATAAATATACGCTCCTTGCCATAGCAGGGACAAATAAGAGCAGAGTTTCTTCCCCGAAAATCACATATTATATGTCCCGTACGTCAATATCGGAAGTAAAAAATCTGTCCGCAAAGAAAGTTCGCGTAAGGTGGAAGAAAAATGCGAAAGCAAGCGGCTACCAGATAAAATATGTGACAGGCTCCAGGACAAAGTATATTTCGGTGAAAGGAAAATCCTGCCTTGAAAAAACAGTCGCAGGGATCTCAAAAAGAAAATCATATAAAATATATGTCCGCGCTTATAAAAAAGTATCCGGGAAAAAATATTTTTCCTGCTGGAGCAGGGGAGCGGCAGTTTAAGCTGCGGCGGAAGCATGATGCAAAGTAAACAATCAATATCTTTGGAAAATATGGGGAATGTATGGGAAAAAATTATAAAAAAAGTACAGGGAAAAAATTAGTTGTTTTATGGCTGTTGGTTTTGGCAGGGGTATTTCTGATGCCGAAAAGCACGGAAGCCGCAAAAACGAAAGTCAGCCCGGGCCAGGTGAAACTTTCCGTTGGGAACAAAAAAACTTTGAAGGTGAAGAATACAAAGGGAAAAGTGGCGTGGACATCCAATAAGAAATCGGTGGCGCAGGTTTCGGCCAAAGGAGT
>CAOKHR010000232.1 GCA_948468325.1 uncultured Lachnospiraceae bacterium
ACGATTTTTTCACACCAGCTGCCCGACCACGGAAGCGACTCACGATACGCTCTCGGGCCCTGCAAAAAAGTATACACGACAGCAGCCCTTTCTTCCGGTGTCAAATAAACCATCTGCAGATCAGGAGAAATAATTCCGGCATCGAAAATTTTCTCCTGCAAATCTGCAAAGATTCCGGCATTTGATGCATTATATTCTATTTTGGGCATTTCCGGTTCCTGATTTAAAACTTCTTCTTTCTGCAAAGAGGATTCATAAAAAAGAATTCCGAAAAACAAAAGCAGCAGAACTGCACTTATATATTTTTTCACATACACCACCAGTCGTTTATACGTTGATTTCTGCTTTTATGCCAAGCAGCTCCTTGTTTGCGTCTAACATTGGCCGGACAACATCTTTTAGGAATCTCTCTACCTGCCCCGGCGCACGTCCCACATATCTGGACGGGTCCATAGATGACTTAAGTTCTTCCAGCGACAGCTTAAATGACGGGTCTGCGGCAATCAGCTCTAAAAGATTGTTTTCTTTGCCTTCTTTTTTGACATGCGCACCTGCTTCCATAGAAAGTGTGCGGATTTTCTCATGCAGCTCCTGACGGTCTCCGCCTTTTTTTACTGCATCCATCATAATGTTTTCCGTGGCCATAAACGGAAGCTCCGCCATCAGATGTCTGGTAATTACTTTGTCATAAACAACAAGGCCGTCTACAACGTTTAAGCACAGATCTAAAATTCCGTCTGTTGCAAGAAATGCTTCCGGAATGCTAAGCCGTTTATTCGCAGAATCATCCAATGTCCGCTCAAACCACTGAGTCGCAGAAGTAATAGCCGGATTGAGGGCGTCTACCATCACATACCGGGCCAGAGAGCCGATTCGCTCACTTCTCATCGGATTCCTCTTATACGCCATTGCCGAGGAGCCAATCTGGTTTTTTTCAAACGGCTCTTCCACTTCTTTTAAGTGCTGCAGTAATCTTATGTCGTTTGACATTTTATATGCGCTTGCCGCAATTCCGGCCAGAACGTTTGCCACTCTGGTATCTACTTTTCTGGAATAGGTCTGTCCGGACACGGCATAACAGTTCTGAAAGCCCATTTTTTCCGCTATCATTGGATCAATTTGATCGACCTTTTCATTGTCTCCGTCAAACAGCTCCAGAAAACTTGCCTGCGTTCCTGTCGTTCCTTTCGAACCAAGCAGCTTTAACCCATCCATCACATAGGAAATATCGTCAAAATCCAGCATAAATTCCTGAAGCCAGAGTGCTGCCCGTTTCCCCACCGTTGTTGGCTGCGCCGGCTGAAAATGGGTAAATGCCAGTGTCGGCAGGTCTTTGTAAGCATCGGCAAATTTTGCCAGCTCATCAATGACATTCACCAGTTTCTTTTTCACAAGTTTTAAGGCCTCTGCCATTACAATTATGTCCGTATTATCCCCCACATAACAGGATGTTGCGCCAAGGTGAATAATCCCTTTTGCTTTAGGACACTGTACGCCATATGCATACACATGGGACATTACATCATGGCGGACTAATTTTTCACGCTCTTTTGCCGTCTCAAAATTGATGTCGTCTTTATGCGCCTTTAATTCTTCAATCTGCTCGTCTGTAATATCAAGTCCAAGCTCCTTTTCTGTTTCTGCCAGTGCAATCCAAAGTCTTCTCCATGTTTTAAATTTCATTTCCGGAGAAAAAATATACTGCATTTCTTTGCTGGCATACCGTTCCGATAACGGACTCATATATCTGTCTGTACTCATAATTTTTTCCTCACTGTTCATATTCGCCCCGGATGTCTCCGGCAGGCGGCTCTAAGGGATATTTTCCGGTAAAACATCCTTTGCAGACCGGAAGGCCTTTTGCCATTTCATCCAGTCTTGAAACGTCAAGATAGCCCAGGCTGTCTGCACCGATAATACTGCGGATTTCTTCTATACTGCGGTTATATGCAATTAACTGCTCCCGCTTCGGTATATCTGTGCCAAAATAGCAGGGCCACAGAAACGGAGGAGAGCTGACACGCATGTGGACTTCTGTCGCACCTGCATCCCGCAGCATTTTTACAATCCTGTCTGAAGTCGTCCCTCTTACGATAGAATCGTCAATCATAATAATACGTTTTCCGTTTACCGCTTCTTTTAGTACATTTAATTTCACACGGACGGCAGATTCCCTGCTGCTTTGCTTTGGCTTAATAAAGGTACGTCCCACATAACCGTTTTTCACAAAAGCATTGCCATAAGGGATTTTGGACTCCATTGCATATCCAAGCGCCGCTGCATTGCCCGATTCCGGCACACCTACAACAAGATCCGCATCAACCGGTGAGTCCTTGGCTAAAAAGCGTCCGGCCAGAATTCTTGCACCGTAGACTGAAACTCCGTCAATGTGGCTGTCCGGCCTTGCAAAATAAATATATTCAAAAATGCATCTGGCTTCTTTCTCTTTCGGCAGGCAAAGGGAAAGATCGGAATGTATCTGCCCGTCTGCCGTTATGGTTACGACTTCACCCGGAAGCACATCTCTCACAAATTCGGCGTCAATTGTCTCTAATGCACATGTTTCGGAAGCAATGATGTAAGCATTGTCACGCTTGCCGATGCACAGAGGCTTAAACCCGAAAGGATCTCTTGCGCCGATTAACTTTCTGGGACTCATAACTACTAAAGAATACGCTCCTTTTATCTTCTGACAGGCGCGCACGACTGCATCCTCTGCCGTCCTGGTCTTTAGCCGTTCTCTTGCAATGTGGTAGCCAATCAGTTCCGAGTCAATGGTTGTCTGAAAAATTGCGCCTGTGTATTCTAAATCATGCCGCAGTTCATTGGCGTTGATTAAATTGCCGTTGTGTACAAGCCCAAGCGTTCCCTTTACATAATTAACTACCAGAGGCTGCGCATTTTCTCTGACAGAAGCTCCAGCGGTAGAATATCTGACATGGCCTACACCGATATTTCCCTGCATGCGCTCCAATGCTTCTTCTGTAAAAACTTCATTGACCAGCCCCATATCTTTGTGAGAAGTCACTTTTCCTTTCGGACCGCCTGTATCACTGACTGCAATGCCGCAGCTTTCCTGCCCTCTGTGCTGCAGTGCCGACAGGCCGTAATAAATCGAAGAAGCGACATTTGCTCCGCTAAGATCATACATACCGAATACACCGCAGGCTTCATGCATTTCTTCTGATAAATTTATGCCGTTTAATTCTGCATCAATCATTTCTTCCACCTGTCTGAATTTTATGCAAACTGCGTCCCTGTCAGCAATTCATAAGCTTCTTTATATTTTGCAATTGTCTTTTCTACAACTTCTTCCGGAAGCAGATAATCACTGTCCGGATTTGCTTTCAGCCAGTCTCTGACAAACTGCTTATCAAAGGACGGCTGTGATTTTCCAGGCTCATATCCGTTTAAAGGCCAGAAACGTGAGCTGTCCGGTGTCAGCATCTCATCACCTAAAACGACATTGCCCGCTTCATCCAGACCAAATTCAAATTTTGTATCCGCAATGATAATACCCCTGCCAAGTGCATATTCCGCACATTTTTTATACAAAGCAAGCGTACAGTCTTTGATTTTCTCTGCGTATCCCCTTCCTTTGCCGGGATAGATTTTTTCCAGTATATCCACGCTTTCCTCAAAAGTGATATGCTCGTCATGCAGTCCGAGCTCCGCTTTTGTCGTCGGCGTATAAATCGGTTCCGGCAGCCTGTCCGATTCTTTTAACCCCTCCGGCAGACGGATACCGCAGACAGTTCCGTCTTTCTGATAGCTTTCCCAGCCGCTTCCAGTAATATATCCTCTAACAATGCACTCAATCGGCAGCATATTCAATTTCTTACATTTCATGCTGTTTCCGTCAAATTTCTCCTGACGGAAAAACTCCGGCATATCTTTCACATCTATGGAAAGCATATGATTGGGTACAATGTCTTTTGTAAAATCAAACCAGAACTTTGACATTTTTGTCAGAACCGCGCCTTTTTTTGTGATCTCATTTTTTAAAATATGATCAAACGCAGATATTCTGTCTGTCGCCACGATAATCATCTCACCGCCTGTGTCATATACCTCGCGTACTTTTCCTTCTTTTACCGGTTTTAATTCGTTCATGTCCGTTACTCCTCCTGCAAATCGTTGTTTTCTGTTTTTTGCCGACAGTCATAAAGCGTGTTTGAAACATGTTCAGACACGCTTTAGTATATAACAGGGATTTGTGTAAAGTCAATTGTTTGGTTAGTGATTTTCAAAAACGCTAGGGCAATCGCAAAGTCACGCAGCAAATAGTCAAGCATTTTCCCATGCTGTA
>CAOKHR010000233.1 GCA_948468325.1 uncultured Lachnospiraceae bacterium
ATTAAATGCGATAGAGTTTATTCAACTCTTTTCGCATTTAATTCTAAAACTTTGCTTTTTTTTACCAAATCCATTTACCGAAGAAATGCCTCTGCAATAATCAGGTCCTCCGGCGTAGTAATTTTGATATTTTTATAGCTGCCGGAAAGCAGTTTCACTTTTGTATCGTTCCCGTATTCAACTGCCATGGCATCATCCGTAATTCCCTCCGGCTTTTCTTTCAGGACTTTATCATATGCTTTTAAAATCAGATCATATGAAAACGTCTGGGGCGTTTGTATCTGCCATACGCTTTCTCTCTTTGGTGTCTTATCCGCAAATTTGTTCTCGTCTGCAATCTTAATCGTGTCTTTTACAGGCATTCCAATTACGCAGGCATGATAAATTTTTACGGCATCTATTGATTTCTGTATCATATCCTGTGTAACAAAAGGTCTGGCGCCGTCATGTATCAGGACATAACTGCAGTCTTTGGCCGCCAAAAGACCTGCATAGACAGAATCAAAGCGTTCCGCTCCTCCGGACACGATTTTTGATACTTTATTTAAATTGTATTTTTCAAGGATTTCATCCCTGCAGTATTCCTCTTCATTTGTAACCAAAACAATATCATCTACAGAACTTTCCTGAAATGCTTTTAATGAGTAGTAAAGAATCGGCCTGCCGTTTAACAAAATATACTGCTTTTTGCACGAACTGCCCATTCTCGTCCCATTCCCGCCGGCCAGCACAATTGCCGTAATTTTTTCTTTCTGCATTATCGTTCTCCCAATTTCAGATTCGGAACCGCATTTAAATCCAGACCCGAACGCACTCCTGCCAGATAGTCATAATATGCCGCCGCTCCAATCATCGCAGCGTTGTCCGTACATAATACAGGTGACGGACGGTAAAAAGCCACGCCGCAGTCTTTGCAGACTTTCTCTGTCGCTTCCCGCAGAGTACCGTTCGAGGCTACCCCGCCGGCAATCGCAAATTTTTTTACTTCTGTTTCCTTTAATGCTTTTTTTACATTTTCTGTTAAAACATCAATCACTGCCTGCTGAAAAGATGCGGCAACATCTGCCTGTACGATTTCAATTCCTTTCATCTGACAACCGTTTAAATAATTCAGTACGGCAGATTTCATACCGCTAAAACTAAAATTATAACCTTCACCGCCTACATGTGCCCTCGGAAATGAAATAGCATCCGGATTTCCTTCTCTGGAAACTTTCTCGATTTTCGGGCCTCCGGGATAGCCCAGTCCGATGGCACGTGCAACTTTATCAAACGCTTCTCCGGCAGCATCATCCATGGTTCTTCCCAGAATTTCATACTGGCCATAATCCAATACATGAACCAGATGCGTATGGCCTCCCGATACAATCAGGCACAAAAACGGCGGTTCCAATTCTTTATTTTCGATATAATTTGCACTGATGTGCCCTTCGATATGATGTACGCCGACTAAGGGAATTTTCTTTGCATAGCTGATTGCTTTTGCTTCTGCTACTCCCACCAAAAGAGCTCCTACCAGCCCCGGTCCATAGGTAACGCCGATTACATCTATATCATCCAGAGTCATTTCAGCCTCTTTTAGAGCCTCTGTAATGACCTGATTGATTTTTTCGATATGTTTTCTGGATGCAATTTCCGGTACAACGCCTCCATACAGAGTATGCAGATCAATTTGTGAAGAAATAATATTGGAATGTACATCACGCCCGTTTACGACAACTGCTGCCGCAGTTTCATCACAGGAAGTTTCAATTGCAAGAATGCGGACATCTGTTTGACTATTCATCTTCTTCTGTATCTCCTTCTGCCAGCTCGAATGCCAGAATCTTCCATCTTCCTTCTTCATCTTTCCGGAGTATATAATTCTGGATGCTTTTTTGAAAACCGTCATCCCCACGTACAAAATAAGAAGAAGTAACATAGGCACAGTCTGCTCCGGCAAGCGATGCATATTTCACTTCATTGCTGTCACACACGGAAGTATTATTGATTGTTTTCCCATTCTCACGGTAACTTTCTACTTCTGAGCGTACCCGCAGATAGTACTGTTCGGCGGGATTATTGTCTGCCAGTTCCTGATCCATCAGCATCAATGCCTGATCTGCCAGTTGGTAAAATTCCTCGTCCGTATATTCTTCGTTGTAATAGCAGCTTATAATCCTGTTATAAAATTTAACGACTTCCCGCGGTGTCGAAGGATATGCCTTTCCCGTAAGATCTTTTAAAATCACTTTCTGCACTTCCGTTACTTCAGACGTATCCTGCGCATCCTTATTGGACAAATAATAATAATATCCCACAACCAGACCGATACAGATTATTCCGATTACTGCCATTCCAACTTTTTTCATCAGCTATTCCTCCTTAAAATCCAGTTCCGCTGTCCGTCCGTCAAAGCCCAGACTTGCCGCTTCAAATATCTGTTTTACTTTTGGCATATAGCTTTCTGCACGTACCAGCGACGGACTGAAATGCGTCAGCCAGAGTTCCTTCACAGAAGCTTTTTTGGCAATTTCTGCCGCCTCGTAAAAAGTCATATGCTTATACTGTTTTGCTTTCGCCAGCTTTTCTTCTTCTGCATACATGCCCTCACAGATGAACAAATCCGAATCCAACGCTGCCTGTTCAATTCGTTCTGTTGGCCGTGTATCTGTACAATAAGTCACTTTTATTCCTTTGCGGGCCGGCCCAAGCACCATGTCCGGCGTATAAATCCTGCCATTTTCGGAAACTGTTTCTCCATGCTGCAAACGGTTCCAGTACTGCTTCGGAATATCATGCTCTTTTGCTTTCTCCACATAAAATCTGCCGATTCTCGGTATCTGCAGACTATAGCCGTAACACAATACATTATGATTGACACGGAATGCATGGATATGGTATCCGTTAATTTCTATATCATCTGCTGCATCGTTTAATTCAATATAACGGATTTCAAAAGGAAGTTCCGGGGCGATTGTCCGAAGCGCTCCGACTACTCTTTCTAATCCTTTCGGCCCTATCATAATAAGCGGATTTGTACGGTCTGCATTGCCCATTGTAAGAAGCAGTCCGGGCAGCCCGCTGATGTGGTCTGCATGATAATGCGTAAAGCATATTACATCAATGGATTTAAAACTCCATCCTTTTTCTTTTAACGCAATCTGTGTCCCTTCCCCGCAGTCAATCAGCAAATTGCTTCCGTTATACCTTGTCATCAACGCTGTCAGCCACCGGTATGGCAGAGGCATCATTCCTCCGGTTCCGAGTAAACATACATCTAACATAATTTCTCCCAAATTCTTTTATTACCATTATAAAACATCTTCTATCCGGTTCATAATATATGCATCTTCATGAATTTCTTTATAAAAATCTTTCCGAATTCCCTGCCGGACAAATCCGTTTTTCTCGTAGAGACATATTGCCGCCTGATTGGAAACGCGGACTTCCAAAAACAGCCTGCAGACGCCATTCTTTCTGCTTTCTTCAATCAGCCTGCGAATCAGTCCGTCCGCTATTTTCTGCCTTTGAAATTCCGGCTTTACGGCTACATTAATAATTTCCCCTTCATCCGCCGCCATATACATCCCGCAATAGCCCAGTATTACGCCGTTTTGTTCTGCAACAAGAAAACAGGCGTTTTCCATCGGAAGCGCTTCCAAAAATCCCTGCCTGCTCCATGGCCTTGTAAATACTCTGGCTGCAATGTCTTCCACCTGATCCAAATCTGCTTCTGTCATTCTTCTAATCTGTGGCATGTTCTCTCTCCATCCGTTCACGCTCTGCCTGGGAAAGTCTTAAATACTCCGGCTGATAGAAAGCAGCGTCTGTCACTTTTCCTTCTGCATAATACTGCTCTGCAAGCGCTGCTACCGCTCCGGCCCTTTGCTTATTCAAGTGAGGAGGTGCAAACGAATAAGGTACTTTCATCTGCTCTCTGATACACTCCCGAAATACAGGGACGCCGTCTCCCAAAAAAACCGCCGCTTCTCCCATATGGTTTATTTCAGCTATTATTTCACTGATGTCAAGCGCACACTGTTCTTTTACCACCTGCATACGGCTGCCGTCAAAACGATACAGCCCTGTATATGTCTGATTTCTTCTGGCATCCATAAGCGGACATACGATGTCACGGCAGCCGCATAAATTATATGCCAGTGCATCTACGGTAGGAATATGTATGACAGGTTTGTCAAGAGCCAGTGCCAGCCCTTTTACTGTTGCAGAGCCAATCCGAAGTCCTGTAAAGGAACCGGGCCCTCCCGCTGCCGCAACCGCATCTATCGAATTTAAATCCAAAT
>CAOKHR010000234.1 GCA_948468325.1 uncultured Lachnospiraceae bacterium
CCAGGGAAACTGTAACGGCACAGCCTTTCCGGCTCTGCTCCACTTCCTTATCTCCCTGTAATATGGATGTTATTTTTGCACTTTCACCGCTTGGACGGACCGTAATCGTATCCCCCACGGCAATGCTTCCGGAAGCAATCTGTCCCTGAAAGCCGCGGAATGTGTGGTCCGGACGGCAGACTCTCTGTACCGGCATAGAGAAATTCTTATTGCCTCCCTCTTCCGATACATCTACATTTTCCAGATATTCTAAAAGCGTCACTCCGTGATACCACGGCATCCGGCTGGATTTCACATTGATATTATCTCCCTGGGTAGCGGAAAGAGGAATGATTTTCACACTTTCATAATGAAACTCTGCCATCAGCATCTTAATATCTTTTTCAATTTTCTGGAAACGGTCCTGACTGTAACCGACCAGATCCATCTTATTGACTGCAAAAACAAAATGCTTGATTCCCATTAAATTACAAATCCGCGCATGGCGTTTCGTCTGAATCAGTACGCCCTGACTGGCATCTGTCAAAATAACACTTAAAGAAGCAAACGAGGCTCCGACTGCCATATTTCTTGTATATTCCTCATGGCCCGGTGTATCGGCAACGATAAAGCTTCTGTTTTCGGTTGTAAAATAACGGTATGCAACATCAATCGTAATTCCCTGCTCCCGCTCTGCCATCAGTCCGTCCAGCAGCAGAGAATAGTCAATATCTCCGCCTGTGCTTCCGACTTTGGAATCCAGTTCCAGCGCCTTTTCCTGATCTGCAAAAAGAAGCTTTGCATCATAGAGCATATGGCCAATCAGGGTTGATTTTCCGTCATCTACACTTCCGCAGGTAATAAATTTTAACAAATCATCTTTCATCTAAAAATACCCCTCACGTTTTCTCTTCTCCATACTGGAAGCACCTCCGTCAGAATCAATCACACGGCTTGTCCGCTCTGATTCCACCGCGCCCAGTGTTTCATCAATAATCTCATCTAATGTCGTTGCTTTGGATTCCACGCCGCCGGTAAGCGGATAACAGCCGAGCGTCCGGAAACGAACCATTTTATTTTCTATTTTTTCTCCCGGCTCCAGCTTCATCCTGTCATCATCTACCATGATGATATTGCCGTTTCGGTATACAACCGGCCTCTCTTTTGCAAAATACAGAGAAACGATTGGTATATTTTCTCTCTTTATATACTGCCAGATGTCCTTTTCTGTCCAGTTGGAAAGAGGGAACACTCTTATACTCTCTCCTTTGTTTATTCTCGTATTAAAAAGCTTCCACATTTCCGGCCGCTGATTTTTCGGGTCCCATGCATGATTTGCGTCACGGAAAGAAAAAATCCTCTCTTTTGCGCGGGACTTTTCCTCGTCTCTCCTTCCGCCGCCGAACGCAGCTGTAAAACCGTATTTATTCAGTGCCTGCTTTAATGCCTGCGTCTTCATTATATCTGTATAGGAAGAACCATGATCAAAAGGATTGATTCCCTGTGCAACGCCTTCCTGATTGATATACTCTAACATTTCAATATTAAGCTCTTTTGCCATCCTGTCTCTGAATTCAATCATCTCTTTGAATTTCCAGGTAGTGTTTACATGCAGAAACGGAAATGGCGGCTTTTCCGGATAAAATGCCTTTAACGCCAGATGCAGCATAACTGACGAATCTTTTCCAATGGAATACAGCATTACCGGCTTTTCGCACTCTGCCGCGACTTCACGCATAATGTATATGGCTTCTGCTTCCAGTTCATCTAAATGGTCCATATTATTCTCCTTATTCCATAGACTGTAAAAAATATCGTTTTGTATTTATTTTTTAAATTTCAGCTTCCGCTTTAAAAATCTTATAATCCTCTGAAACGGATGTCTGACTGCATTAAGTTCCCGGATCTGCTTTTTTAACTTCTGATTTTCTTCATACAGATAGATGCCCATTGCACCGGCAAACCGAATAACATCATTAATCATATAAGGGTTGTCCTTCTCCCACTTTGGCAAATCTTTAATAGTATTGTCGAATAACTCGTTTCCCGGCTCATTTAAATACTCTTCCGCAATTTTAGAATTATCTCCTGCATACGTTTTCAAAAGTTCTGCAATCTCTTCTTTTGACATCATCTCACAGGGATATTCTTTCGCAGAAATTTCTGAACACTCCCATAATCTTTCTTTCACAAACTGGTGCGTCTTGGGATTTCCCATTTGTGGAAGAGAATTTAATATCCGTTTAATTTCAAATGTATTGCCATAGAGGCCAAGATTTCTGACACCCTGGGATATTTTGTACTCATCCGTCAGTGTAAGGCCAATTGCCTGAAGAAAGTCTGCATAAATGCTTCCGCCGTCAAAGTCTCCGCCGTCAAAACGCCGGACTGTAATGTTCTCTTTTCCAATTACACCGGCTACCCTTTCCAATTTATCATAATATTCTAATCTGGCAGGAAGGTTAATCATATCGATAAAATCTTCATATGACATATCGAGCCTTCTTTTTGATTTAATCCTCTGATTCCACAGAGAATACAAATACTTATCCTGCCTTCTAAGGTATACAATAACATGAATCGAAAAGCCTCTCTCATCTGCTTCTTTTTTCAGCTTTTTCCATAGATCCTTTCTGATTGTATCCATACTGAGCCAGATATTCTCGTCCGATATCACCACATGATCAAATTTCTGAAATAAATCCTGTATAAGTTGAACGCCTTTATAAAAATTCTTTTCTGCCTCTTCAGTGGAAGCAGCAGAAGCATTTCCATTTTCATCTAATATCCCGCCAACTAAAAAACGGGCATTACGAGCCTCGGAAGCATCCCAAAAAGTAAACGGAAGTATTGGATAACAATATCCTTTGCCCTTTAATATATCTGAATTCTCCATACAAAATTCCTGAATTGCTGTTGTTCCGGTCTTAGGCGTCCCAATATGAACATGTAATATTTTCATTCTGTACTCCTTTTAATTTTAATCTGTAATCCATAATTCTATTTTCAGGCTCTTTCAATTCAGCAATCATTATACTATATTTCAGACACAAACGCCACTAAAATTTTCTAATTCTTCCATTTATTAATTTACGCACTGCCCTGAACGGATGAATAATATAATTCTGTTTTTCAATTTTTCTTAGTTCTTCTTTTGTCTTTTTCTGTTCTTCATACAACTCCATTCCCATTGCGCCAACAAAACGTATCACATCATCTAACATATAAGGATTGTTTTTTTCCCACTTTGGCAGATCTTCTATTGTCTCGTCAAATAAATCTCTGTCCTCCTCACACAGATACTCTTCCGCAATTTTTCGATTGCCGATCCTGTATTTATCCAGAAAATCTGCTGTCTCTTCCTTTGAAAGTACTGCACAGGGATAATTTTTGGCTGAAAACCCTGAACATTCTACCAGCCTCTCTTTCATAAAATTCTGTATTTTTTCGTCCTGTATAGCCGGCAAATCATTTAATATACGTTTGATTTCAATTATATTTCCATACAATCCCTGATTTCTGATACTCGATGACACTTTATATTCTTCTGTTAAAGAAAGTCCCAGCGTCTGAAGGAAATCTTCATAAATATTTCCTCCGGCAAAACAGGCTGGTTCAAAACGTTTGACTGTAATATTCTCTTTTCCGATTACTGCCGCCATTCTTTCCAGCTTTTGATAATAATCAAGCCACAGCGGAAGCTGTATTGTCTCCATAAACTCTTCAAAAGTTTCCCTGATTCTTCTTTTTGCTTTGATCCGCTGATTCCAGACAGACTGCAGATATTTATCCTGTCTTTTAAGATATACAATTACATGAACGGCAAAGCCTTTTTCTTCTGCTTCTTTTTTTATTCTTTCCCAAAGGTCACGTCTGTTGTAATCCATGCTAAGCCAGATACCCTCATCTGAAAGCACAATATGATCAAATTTCTGAAAGCATTCATTTATAATCTGCATTCCTTCGCGAAAATTCTGTTCTTCTTTCCCGAGTAATTCCTCTTCCCTGTCCATTATTTTTCCAATTAAAAAATGACCGTTACGGGCTTTCGAAATACCGGAATACTGAAACGGCATTTCCGGATAGCAATACCCCTGCTGCTCCAGCGCCTTTTCATTTTCACAGCAAAAAACCTGAATCGAAGTTGTTGCCGTCTTATGCGTTCCAATGTGTACGTGTAATGTTTTCATCCTGTGCTCCTATTAATCTATCTAAAACTTATTTTTTCCAGTATTATCTTCAAAATACTTCTCCAGATTCTTCGAGTTATATCCTACAAAATGAACA
>CAOKHR010000235.1 GCA_948468325.1 uncultured Lachnospiraceae bacterium
TTGTAAGGTTGTTGATACCGTTTAAATCTGCCACGTGATTATCTGATAGATATATTTTTGTTAATTTTTTTAGCTCTTTGACAGCTCCCGCATTTGCAATCTGATTTTTATCCGCCTTTAAAACTTTCAGTTTTGTCAGCCCTTCTATCCCATTCAGACTTGTCAGATTATTATCCGAAACATCTAGAACAGCCAAATGCTTCATGTTCCTCAAAGGCTCCAAACTGTCAAGTTCCTGTTTGCGCTCTTCTACCGGCGGAGCGTTCGTTTCCCATTCTTCATCGTATCCACTCGCAAGCAGCCTTTTTAACTGTGGAACTTCCGCCGCAATCTCTTCCAGATCCCCTGTGCTGATTCCTCTACAGTCTAACTCATTCAGGTTTTTTAAATATCCCAGACCTTTAAATGTCGCAATATCATTTCCCCACCCAATCCATAGGCTTTCTATGCTCTCCGCTTCTTTCCCTGTAAACTTCTCATCGCTTTTCTTTTTCAAAGCTTTTAAGATTTTTTTATATAATTTTCTGTCTGGTATTCCTGTTTCATCATTTTCTATAATGCCGCTCTCCGCCTTAATACTCACTGTTGAAACAGGAAGCATGCATATACATATAACCAGTATAATAAATAATTTCTTAACCATATTCTACCTCGGTTTATTAGAACTAAAATCCACATTTTCAAATTCCTTCGTCAGAATATTTACGCCCAGGTTATCTATATCTGATTCTATAGCATATTGCAATATATTCATTATATAAAATCCTTTCCAACAACCTTGCCCTTTAGAAGAAAAATCCAATACATCACCAAGAACTTTTAACTGACTGTTAACTGCAACCAGATATGCCGAATATTTTGCGCACTCATATCGATTATTATTTGTATCATGTGCACCATTATTATGTGTAATCTCTATGAAATTTGCATCATAACTGCTATGGGAAAACGTGTCTGTTATTATATGGGCAGCCATACCATATAGAAAATATCTGCGCCATTTTTCTTTTAACTCTGTTGTTTGGACACTATAATTTAAACCTGTCTCTCTATTGATAATTATACCCCATGATTCTCTTACAATTGAATTTTTTGTATCAAACCGTACATTAGGTGACCATATAATTCCTGATGTAGATATAGCCGCTTTCATCCTGTCATAACATAAACTGCCCTGACCCATTACCTTAGCTAGATTCGTTGTATTTCCTCCATTTTTCGCTATTTTAGTGGCAAAAATATAATTTGCCATATAATTTTTCCCTTTCATTCCATGCCATTCCGGATAAGCTATTACTCCACCCAGAGCCTTATCCGGATACACTGCCCCTGCTTTTAACAATTTTATCTGTGTCTCAGTAAAATCTCCGTAAAGCCGTGCACCATTCTCTATAAGCTGTTCATGGCTGGTTCCTGACCACCGTCCCTCTACATAATCCACCTTTTCAAATGTCTCTATATCTTCTTTTTCCCTGACAGGAAGCTCTTCCTCTGTATCTGCCTGAACCAAAATTCCTTCCAGAGCATCTCCGCCATCTTCTAAAAGCTGTTTTGCATATGCCACATCAAGCAGTCCATATCCGTACGCTTCCTGTTCGCCAATTGGGTTCCCGCTTACATCCAGAATCTTTCGTATTTCTTCCGCACTTTTTTCTTCATCCTGCTGCATCAAAAGCGCTGCTGCTCCGGCTACATGCGGTGCTGCCATACTCGTTCCGGAATTGACTGTTTCCATTCCAAACACGCTTTTTGTCAGAATCTGCTCTCCCGGCGCCACAAGCTCTACTTCCGGCCCCGTAACGCTTTCCTCTGTCTTCTGCGCACTTGTGTCTACCGCACCTACCGCAATCACTTCTTCAAATGCTGCCGGATATTCCACATCTGCTGTACTGCCTCCGTTTCCCGCTGCTCCTGTAATCAATATCCCTGCATCTGACGCATCCCAAATGGCTTTCTTTAAAATTTCAGATTCCACGGGTGTCCCGAAACTCATATTTATGACATCCATCTTTTGTTCAATACACCAGTAAATTCCCTCCACAACATCGCTTAAGCGTCCTTTATTTTCTTTATCCAGTACCCGGACGGAATAAATCTCCGCTTCCGGACAAATCTGATGGATAATATCTGCTGCAGCCGTCCCATGGCCAACCATATCATCCATATAGTAAGGCAGATACTGCTCTTCTTTTACAAGATTTACGCTGTCTGCTACCGGAATGCCTGACAAAAGTTCTACTCCGGAATCCAAAACAGCAACCTTTACCGTTCCCCGTCCGTCTGTCTGGACATCTGACGCTTCATCTGCATGAATCATCTGATAATTCCATTCTGTTTCATCTTCTTTGTTTTTTTCTAAAAGCTGCTTTTTTATTTCCTGCTTGATCCTCTTTTTCTCTTTGTCTTCTGCTTCCAAACCGGAAAAGAAAAAGTTTTCTTCTACCAGGACTTCTTCTGCTTCCTCCAGCTTAAGGATCTGCTCTTCGGATAAATCTGCCTCATATACTGCATCCTGTTCTGTTCTGACAATTTCCTGCTCCGCACCCAGACAGCCTGCATCCACATCTGTGTCATCCTCCGTATAAATGACATATTCCCCTCTCGAAACTTCTGCTCCTGCAATATCAGTCTTCGCAAGTAAAGTTTCCTCTGCTGTTTTCGACGTTTCTGATTCCTTTGTTTCCCCGCCTCGGACATTTGCCGGTATGACCATCGAAAAGCTTAGTGTTGCTGCAAGAATACCTGCATAAATCTGTTTTCTCCTTTTGTTTCCGTTCATTTTTTCCATACCCGTTCCTCCTCGCATAACATCTTTTTAAATATTAGTTACAAAATACATAAATTCGGCACTTTTCGACATTATAATATTTTTATCTCTGATTATAACATTAACAATTCCTTGTTAACCATTGTGTCAAATTATATTTTAAATATATCATTCAATTTGACAATTGTCAATATCTGAAAATTATTTCAGCACTTCTATTAATCAATATAAATTAACAGAATATAAGAAACAGAAGCTTCCACTCATCTTAAGAATATGCTAAAATAATCCTGCAAAAAAACTATTCAGGAGGCATTTATGGCAGGTTCATCATTTGGAAATATATTGAAAATCACTACCTGGGGAGAATCCCACGGAAAAGGCATCGGCGTCGTAGTCGACGGATGCCCCGCCGGTATCGAATTATCAGAAGAAGATATTCAGATATATTTAGACCGGAGAAAACCGGGCCAGTCCCGTTACACAACGCAGCGGAACGAATCAGATGCCGTAGAAATCTTATCCGGCATTTTTGAAGGGAAAACTACAGGAACCCCGATTTCCATGGTCATATTCAATCAGGATCAAAAATCGAGAGATTACAGTGAAATTGCGTCTTATTACCGCCCGGGACATGCAGATTATACGTTTGACACCAAATACGGATTCCGCGACTATCGGGGAGGCGGGCGTTCTTCCGGACGGGAAACGATTGGCCGTGTTGCCGCGGGAGCAATTGCCGCAAAACTTTTAAAGCAGCTTGGCATCACCTGTACAACGTATACCAGATCCATCGGGCCGGTTGAAATCCAGTCATTTGATGCAGACGCCATTTGTGACAACCCTCTCTATATGCCGGACGCTTCCGCTGCCAGAAAAGCACAGGAATATCTGGAAACCTGTATGAAAAATCAGGATTCCTCCGGCGGCATAATTGAATGTATCATTCAGGGCATCCCGGCCGGAATCGGTGATCCTGTCTTTGAAAAACTGGATGCAAATCTCGCAAAAGCAATTTTTTCCATCGGAGCCGTCAAAGGATTTGAAATCGGAGATGGTTTTGATGCTGCAAAGGCAAACGGAAGCACAAACAATGACAGTTTCTGCATAACAAAAACCGGAGCCATTGGCAAATCAACCAATCACTCCGGCGGTATACTCGGCGGTATGAGCGACGGCTCACCCATTGTCTTCCGGACGGCAGTCAAACCGACGCCATCCATTTCCTCCCTGCAAAAAACCGTCAGCCAGTCCGGGGAGGAAATCGAAATTTCCATCCACGGCAGGCACGATCCGGTGATTGTACCCCGTGCCGTTGTAGTCGTGGAATCTATGGCGCTGCTCACCATTGCAGACGCCATGCTTTTAAACATGGCGGCAAAATCAGATGACGTCTGCCGTTTTTATAAAAAATAATCTATTGAATCCTGAGCACAACATCAAATGTTTTGTTTGTGCCGTCTGTGCTCTGGGCCGTAATTGTAACCGTCCT
>CAOKHR010000236.1 GCA_948468325.1 uncultured Lachnospiraceae bacterium
TGTTTGCTAGATCCGTCCCATATTTGTGATATTATTGAAAATTGATTTCCGTGGTGTTATGGATTTAAAAAATGATTTTTTCATAAATTACTGTCCTGCAATATGCCAGATAAGATTCGGCTTTCCACAGTCTAAACAAATTTCATTTTCTCCGTTTACCTGTCGGCAGGCTCTGCAGATCCAATGGATTCTGCCTGTATAATTCATTGTATTTTTAGATTTTCTCTTTCCGGAATAGTATTCATTCAATTCTGTATAATTTTCTGTATTAAATACCGGTGGATGCAAATAATTTTCATCTTGGAAAATAAGCGATGCAATCTGATGTTCTATCCCTTGGATTCCTGTATTTTCAATTGCCCGTTTCAATTCATATTCCGTAATCTCCCTGTCTCCAATTTCATAATTTCTGCTGCTTTTATGATACATATCTGTATAGCGAAGCATATTTTTTTCTGCCGCCTGATACTCCTCATAAATATCCTGCAAAAGACGATTCTCTGTTTTTGTCAACTTTTTACCGTTTAATTTCAAACGCAGAATCTTTGCTGCGTATGCAGAAAGCGGATAGATAACAGGCTGCGCAAAACCCAGACTTTCTATATATGTTTTTGTTGTTTTTATAAACTCTTCTATATTTTCTTTTTCTTCGTCTAACTCATCGATCTTATTTAAGACAAAACAAATATGCAGACTTTCATGCTTTTTTATATAATCGGAAACCATGGAAAGAAAAAGCGCATCATCATTTGTGGCAGGCTGCGTCGCATTCATTAAATAGATAATAACTCCCCGGTCCAAATGTTTCAAAAGATCTTCTGTCCGTTCTGCATGGCGTTTATCTTCTGAATTATTTACGCCGGGTGTATCAATCAGAACAAGTTGTTTCGAAAAAGAAGGAAGCGATGAAATATTCATCTCAACCAGAATATCTTTTACCGTATCATCTGCATTTATTTTCTCCATCACTTTAGGATTGTCTGTTTCTACATATCCCCGTTCTCCACTCTCTTTTACAATATAAGCTCTTTTTCTATCTGATCTTTCATTGTTTAAAACAGCAATAACACGGGCCGTGCATGCCTCGTTTCCTTCCGGGAGCACTGCCTCTCCTAAAACAGCATTGATAAATGTAGATTTTCCGGAACTCATCGTAGCTACCACGCATACAGGATACAAATCTTTCTCCTGAATGCCAAACATTTCTAACATCTGTTTTCCCCCTGCTTTTTAAATCTGAACCTAAAACTGTGTCAACAGCGACAAGTATGTTTTCATATTTCCAACATGAACATATTTTAATTCTCTCGCTCCTCCCAACGCAGGAACCGGCTCTAATATAAAACATTCAGATTCATTAATTTCACCATATTTATCTACCGATTTCTGATATAAAGCAAGATCAAAAAAGTCTGCCTGATAGTCTTCATCTTCTATATTTTTAAAAAAGAAATCTGTTCCCGATAAAATTACATTATAATCCGAATCCGTAAATCGATACAAAAATACATATCCGCCCTCCCAGACAAATACATCTCCAAAAGCCGTGACAGCAAACGGAATCCCGCCATTCCAGACAGATGAACAATTTACAATATCTGTAATTTCCGCAATTTCTTCTTCCCCCAAAAAACGGATATATCCGTCTAATAAAGGTTCTTTTTTATTTCTTATATACTCTTTAATATTTTTCGGTAATTGATCAAAATTGCTCATTTTTCCTCCTTATACAGCAACTAATCTTACATTCAGTTTTGTGCGCGCAAGTTCTTCCGGGCTTTTTCCTTTCGCATATTCATTGATGCCGGCTTCCAGTTCTTTTACTTTTGTCCTCCACTGTGAGCCGATGGATGCATTTACTTTTGCATCTCCCATACGCGATACTTTTGACGGATCGCCGCCTGCAATCTGATCCGGATTATGCAGCGCCGCCTGTGTCTTAATCCATCCCTCTGCTTCTGCTTTTGCCTCTTTATAAGACATCCCTTTCTTCTGATTCGTATCAATCCTGCTTTGCAGTGCTTTCTGCCTCTGAATATCCTGTGCTTTTTTCCCGCTTTCCAAATCCCTGCCGTTTCCGGTCTCCATTTTTCTTTTTAAAAATTCATTCCGGTTCTTCATATTTTCTGCTACTGTCTGGCTGTTCAGCCCTCTTTCCTGTCCTTTCAGCTGACGTATAAATTCTTTCTTATCTACTCCATCCGGGCACTTAAATTCAATTATTTTGGGAGGTTCCATCCGCTCTGTTTTTTCTATTTTGGGCCTATTTAACGGCTTGTCCAAATCTTTTATTTTATTCGGAGATGACATATCTTTTGTCTTCGTCTCTTTTATCTCTTTTACATTTAACGGCCGGTCCAGATTTTTCATTTCACCTTTTGCAATTTTCGGCGCTTCTTTTCCTACCTCACTTTTTGCTTTTGCAACCCCTTCTAATCCCATTTTTCCACCTCTCTTTGTTCCACTGCAAATTCTCTCCAGCGTCCGTATAAATCCATTTTACTTTCATCATCACTGACAAGTTTTCTGATGATGCACTGTGCAGCAGCAAATTCCAGTTCGTGTGAAATCGGACCTGTCCTTTCGGCAAGGATTTTTGCAATCTGCCTTTGCACTTCCTGTTCATCTTCAACAGATTCAATCAGATATTGAAACGAATCATAATCAATTACTTCACAGACAACCCTGCTTAATTCCTCAAAAGAATCCTCTTTTAAAATCGCAGGCACAGTTCCACTTTCTAACTGCACAATCGCATTTTCAATTAAAATTCTGCTTTCCGTTGATATATGAAGTCCCAAAATATGTGTTCTGATCCTGTCAGGATCTATGTCAAGTGATTCATCCACGCGGTTTCCGACTAAAAGCATAACTATCATCTTTTTCAGCTCTTTCTCATTGTCAGATACTAATTGTTTTCCGGCACAATACTGATATTTCATTTCCAGCACTTCTGCCTTTTTAATTTTACACAGTACAGGGTCCAGCCAGTTATTCTGATAGACAACGGCAACGCCTTTTGGCAGCTTCGCCAGCTCCGAAATCTGCTTTTCTGTCAATGCCGCCGCACTTCCGGCCTGCTTTCTGTCGCCTGCTTCCGGTAAGCGCATCAAAATTTTTGTATTTGTATTTCGGATCGCCGAAATATCAATTGCGCCCGGAGACTGGTCTACAATAATAAATCCCTCCCCATACGTTCTGACTTCTGCAATTGAATTTGAAATCATTTCTACTGATTTTCCTGCCATATCGCCTTCTTCTGAAGATTTTGCTGCTCCGCCGGAATTCTTCAAAAGATTATGGGCCTCTTCCAATACTGTAACATGCTTTAACGGCTGATTCATTTTTCCGTCAGAATCAGACATACGGTATTCGCTTAATTTCATCACAAGAATTCCCATAATAAGAGCTTTTGTTTCCTGTGAACCGACTCTGCTTAAATCAATAATCGTGTTTTCATCAAAAAGTGTTTTTTCATCAATCTGATCGGAAACAAACATCTGTCCGTTAATGCCATTTGTCAATGACTGAATTCTTGTTGCCAGAGAACCAATATAATTTCCGCGCACTTCTTCCGAATATGCAGAGGATTCAATGACTTGTATCACCTGTCTGCTAATATCCATACAAGTTGGATAATATCTGACTCCATACATATTTTCCGAAGTATCCAAATTCCATCCGCATTTTCTGTAAGCCCTAAGCACCGCATCTTTTAACACGGCAGGCATTGCCGCATACATCGGCCAGCAGACATTAAATATCTCAATTAAACGGTCAATATGTTCCAAAATATGTATATCCTTCGGAAAAGAAAACGGATCAATTCTTAAAAGTTCACTGAAATTTCGATTTGTCCCAAACACATGCACATCCGGAGCATTTCCAAATACATGCTTATATTCCCCTTTTGCCGGTTCGATGATCAGAAATTTCTTTCCTTTTTGCCGGAGTTCCAAAATCAGCGAATATACCGTATTGGATTTTCCGGAACCTGTCGACCCCGTAATTAAAACATGAGAAGACAAACTCTGCAAATCCAGTTTTACTTCTGTATTTTCGGTATTTCCCATATGGTAAATATTTCCGATACAGATATTCTCGCCCTGTCTTTTTTCTCCTTCTATCACAACATTTCTTGCAAAAGATGCCATGGTACTTACAGGCATTCCGTTAATACTTTTCTGCGGAAGTCCGGCGCTTATAACAAGCTCCCGTCCGCTGATAAAGGATGCCGGTGTAAATTCAAATA
>CAOKHR010000237.1 GCA_948468325.1 uncultured Lachnospiraceae bacterium
GTTTTTATTAAGCCAGGGAACATGGGTAAAGGTAATCGCTCCCGATTCCTTTGTATGTGAGATGAAGCAGGAAATTGCAAAAATGCTGAAACTATATCAGAACCCTGCTGGCTGACCGCAGCTGAAACATTAAATTATCCTGCGTTTTTGAAAACTATTCCAAAATGCAGACTATTAGACATGCAGGCGGGAAAGATGCCATTCATGGGCAAAATAGTTATACCAGAGATTGAATGTCTTCCTTGTGCCATATATCATGGCAGCACATGAAAAGTTCACTCCAACACTGTTTCTGTCCTGATCTTCAGAAAGTATCTTATCTATCGTAACTGTAATGAGTTCTCCGGTTTTATCACGAAACCGGAACTTCATTGGTATGATGTATGCTTTCCACTCTTAACGCCCCTCTCTTCATTTGATGTAGTCCTATCATAACATGAGGAACGTACGTTTGTAAACGAGTAATATTTGGTAAATATACAAACATACAATCCGAAGATTGGCCGGGAAGAGGTGACTTGTGCTACTTTAATCTCCGCAGTGTTTTCTTCAGACGCATTCTGGATGCTTTCAGCTTAGCCATATAACGGCCGGCATACAAAAGTCCAGTCAGCAGCGTACCAACCACAAAGCCGACGGTAGTGCTGACAATTGTTGCATAGGGCTGTGTTCTTTCCAAACCAAGGATGTCTATTAGCGCAAAAACAACCATTCCAAGAATTGCAGCCGCAAACATGATGCACATTTTTTTTGAGAAAAATTCCCGTTCAACATTGTTATAATCAGCAATCTTTAGCATTGTTTCTTCTGTTTTTCTGTCCGTATGATCTTTCCTTTCCCCATCCAATAATTCTCCAACTTCAACCTCATAGTATTTTGCTTCTGTTGGAAACTCCCAGTATTTCGGCAAGTTCTGTCTGCGTAATGGATTTTTGACTGCGTAATGTTTTTAGAAACTGTCCGACCTTTTGCTGATCCATGGTTTCTTTTGCCTCCTTTCACCGTCTATCATAGCTTTTTCGCAAAAAAAATACAGGTCACCGGCTGAGAAATACTGAAAAAATGCCGGTCATGGAATGAGAACCGGCATAAACAATTTCCGCCCGCCTGCAAAACAACCGGAGGCTTGTATAGAATCCGCTCTTTTTTCGTTAAACCTTTAACCTCCCTGACCAGCCTTTTACCACAAGCTGATTTTTTATGTAAACTGCAAACATGCATCTCCATTAAAAAGTCTTTGTCATCTTCCGCAATTATTTTTAAATATCATCCTGCTCCCTTTATATCGACTACTACATATTCCGATTTGCAGCCTGTTTTAAACTTAATCGTCCAGTCGGAAATTCCTGATGTTACAATAAAATCTGTATTGCCGCGCTTCTCCTGACCATAACATTTCTCATCAATTCCCATCCATTCTCCCATATGGTTAATCGGAAAAAACTGTCCTCCATGCGTATGGCCCGACAGCACCAAATCCACGCCTGCCGCTGTCTGCGCCTCATAATCATGCGGCTGATGGTCAAGCACAATGCTGTATTTTCCGGAATCCAGCCCCTCTGCAAGTTCCTCCATAGATGCCCTGCCGCTTCCCCTCTGCTCTTCCGATTGATCCTGCCTTCCAATCAGATAGAATCTGTCATCTAACAATACTGTTTCATCCTGCAGCACCTTTACATTATTTTTTTGCAGTTCTGCAATCAGGTCATCTCCATTATAACCGCGGTGCTCCGGAGCGTAATATCCTTTATCATGATTTCCAAAAGAAAAGTAGACTCCATACGTTGTCTCTAATGTGCCAAGCGCCTTACACGCAGCAATCATATCCTCTTTTGTGGTGTCATCATCTACATAATCCCCCGTAATTACCACAATATCAGGATTTTCAGCCTGTATGGCTTTTACATGCCCCAAAAATTCCTCTCCGTCAAACGTACTTCCCACATGGGAATCCGCTATCTGTACAATGCGCAGATTTCCCACTTCTTTATCTGTCTCAAGAACGTATTCCGTCCGCCAGACGTGATGTGCCAGATACCATCCGCACGACAGATACACTACCGTGATTCCTATTGCAAAAACACCGGCATAATATCTCTCAAATTTCTGCTTCCGTTTCTTTTCGGCAAACCTGCTGACCCCGTCACAAATCAGCCATATGACTACACAATGCAGCGTACAGATCTCGGCATTAATTGCACCCAAAAATTTCCCCATACAAAGAATAATCAATAATACCGGAACCAGTCCTAAAACAAAACGAATACTCTTCTTTTCTTTTGCTGCTTTTTGAACAATTGAAAATTTAGCAAACCGGCTGGCCAGATATATCACTCCAAGAATACTTCCTATAATAAGTCCAAGAAAAATAAATCCCCACATTGATATACTCCTTTCGCTTTCCTGATTCTGCAAATCTTTCGTAAATCTAATTGTACAAAATATATGATGCAGACGCAAGACCTTTTGCATCATAACATTGACGGCTGAATAAAAAAAGTGTTACAATATCTAATAAAACTCTGGAGGTGTTATATATGGATGCATACGAAAAAGTTACAAGAATTGATACGTTAGACAATGCATTCCTGAAAGAATTAGTAGATTATACCGGGTATGGAAGCAGAGGAACCATCAATATGGTTGTTTCCCTGTTAGTAACTTTAAAGGAAAGAATTCTAAGAGGCGATAAAATCAAATTAGAAAAAACAGGCGATACGCTGACTTTAGATTCTTTTGAAAAACTTTTGGAAGAAGAATTTACAACTTATATTACAAAAGCTGTCTTTAAAGACAAAGTTCTTTCACACAAAGTTTTCTTTAATGTCGAAAATTCAGAACCCGGCTTGGACCTGATTTATTCCGGTACAAATGAAAACAAGCTGTTTCGCTGGATAGCCGATATAGATGAAGAATATTCACTAATCGAGCTTATTCCCACAAGCGTTGTTTACATAAGAAACAGCCAGACAAGGCAGTTGACGCCTTTTATATCAGAAAAAGGAAATTATTATATCTACTCAGAAGAAGAAGGAAAAATCAAAGAAATTATGTAATTGGCAGCAAAGAACTTATCTGCTTATATGTATTAGAGCGTGTCTGCATTTTCAGACACGTTCCGGTATAAAAACGACATCATCCGGCACCGGACGGTGTCGTTTTTAACTGTACCCTAAAGGGCATCCCAGTATGACATGCTCCTTTGGAGCAGTCATATTAAGGTATAATGCAATCATATAAAATCTTCCTGCCGGTAATCAAGTATCACATGCAGCCGTCTCTTCCCCCTTATACACATGGTTCAAATATTCCGCAATTTCCTCCAAAGACTCTTCCCGAAACGGAAAAGTTTTTTTTACTTTCAAATCATCTGCCGTAGATGCAAAATTATAAGGCCCCGGCCATGTAAATACTGCAAAAACTTCCGTATCATCTTCCGCTTCCTTTTGAATCAGATAACGCATCCCGCAGAAACTGCCGGTAAATCTTTCTTTTTTATAAAAATTAAAGGTCAGCAAGTCATTTCTGTGAATCATTTTTTCTCTGCCTCCATCACTTTCTGTTTTCTATTATAATAGATTCCCTGTATTTTACCAGACAAAAAATTATTTTTCCTCTTTACCTCAATTCGGAAATATGTTATGATAGGACGCAGAAAGATGAAGAAAAGGAATAGTACCTGTTTTACCTGATTTCAGAGAGCCGCCGGATGCTGCGAGACGGCAGATGGGAAACAGAGAACTCGCCTTGGAGTCGCTGCCCCAAATCTAATGCCGTATGGCAGAAGTGAGTAGACGCAGACGGAACCCCGCCGTTATCCGGGAAAGGTATAAGGACGCTGCCGTCCCGTACCTGCAGAGTGCATGATTTATCATGAATTAGAGTGGTACCGCGTAAGATGTCTTACGTCTCTAAGTATTCTTTATAGAGGCGCAGGGCTTTTTTCATGTCCCAAAAGCCCCGCCTGCCCACATATTTCAGAAAGAGAGGATTTGACATGAAAGGATATGAAAAATATCGGAAAATGTATTTTATGCCGCCGGAAGACTGTTACGACTGGGTGAAAAAAGATTCTATCGAAAAAGCGCCCATCTGGTGCAGCGTTGACCTGCGTGACGGAAATCAGGCATTGATTGAGCCTATGAATCTGGAAGAAAAAATCAGATTCTACCAGATGCTGGCAGATATTGGCTTTAAACATATTGAAGTCGGTTTTCCTGCCGCTTCGGAAACGGAATACCAGTTT
>CAOKHR010000238.1 GCA_948468325.1 uncultured Lachnospiraceae bacterium
CCTTTATCAATCGCCACGCCAATCAAAACAATCACCAGCATAACTGTCATCACCTGATTAATGTCCGCCAGATCCCGGCCAAGCATCAGGGTATAGCCAAGTCCCATGGAAGAAGACATTACTTCACCGGACATTAAGGCGCGCCAGGCAAAAGACCAGCCTTGTTTTAAACCGGCTACAAAGGACGGAAGCGCAGCCGGAAAAATAACTCTCCGGTACAATTGATAAGAATCTACGCCCATCGTTTTTGCTGCGCGGATATAAATTGGCGGTACATTTTTGACGCAGTTTTCAATTGCAATGGCAATGCCAAATGCAGAACCCATAACAACGACAAAAATAATAGCAGATTCTGAAAGGCCGAACCAGAGAATGGCAAACGGAACCCAGCAGATGCTGGGAAGTGTCTGGATGCCCAGAATCAGCGGTTTTAAATTTTCGGCCAGATATTTGGAATGCACAATGCAGATGCCTAGTAAAATGCCGATGAGAATTGAAATTCCAAAACCGGTCAGTACACGCAGCATACTGCCGCAGACGGCAGAGAGCAGTGTTCCGTTAGTCAGCAAAAGAGACAGGCAGGCAAGCACACCTAAGGGACTTGGAAAGGCATAAGGTTTTGCCAGGGAAAACCAGTCGCAGGCGGCAGTATAAAGAAGCTGCCAGAGCAGAATCAGGGCGGCAAAAAATAAGATATTTCCGGTGATTTTTTTCAGTTTCATAATTCGGCTGCCTCCCTTTTATCAAATTCTTCTTCTGCAATCTGCCATGCGCTAAGCTGTACCTGGGAAAGAATGTGTTTGCGCAGGGAAAGGAAGTCTGCAGATTCAATATCGCGCGGCCGTTTAAAAGGAACACTTACAATCTCTTTCATCCGTCCGGGATTTTCTGCCAGAATGACAATGCGGTCGGCAAAATAAACGGCTTCTTCTACGCTGTGTGTAACATATAAAATTGTTTTTTTATGCGTTTCCCAGATTTCTTCCAGTTCCGCGCGTAAAATGTGGATGGTCTGTTTGTCCAGTGCGGAAAACGGTTCGTCCATCAAAAGCAGCTTGCTGTCTAAAGCAAGCGCCCGCGCGAGTGCGGTACGCTGCTGCATACCGCCGGAAATCTTATGAATCGGATAATCCTTATATTGAAACAGACGCACCATTTTTAAATATTTTTCGGCAACTTCCTTTTGTTTTTCTTTTTTGTATCCGGCGGCTTTTATGCCAAACATTACATTTTCCATAACGTTCAGCCACGGATAGAGCGCGGCTTCCTGAAACATCACAACCCGGTCTGCGCCAGGGCCGGTTATTTTTTTTCCGTCTAAAATAATTTCTCCCGAAGTGGGGGAATCCAGCCCCGCAACCAGATTTAAAAGCGTAGATTTGCCGCAGCCGGACGGGCCGACGATACAGATAAATTCTCCTTTTTCCACTTCCAGTGAAATTTCCTTTAATGTTTCTTTTCCGGTGCCGGTAAAAAGTTTACTGACTGAATTCAAAGTTAAATACATCTTCTTCCTCCGGTATTTTGCTGGTAAAGCCTTCCTCTTTGCTGATTTTCGCAAAACGCATGATGGCATCCGTGTTTAATTCATCTGTTATTTTAATTCTCGAAAATGCATGCGCAATTACATCTTCTTCCAGCGATTTCCCTGTTGCGTTTTCAATTTCCGTATTTACTATTTCTAAAACTTCGTTTGGATTGTCATTGATAAATTCGGTTGCTTCCTTATGCATTTCCAGAAATTCGCTGACCAGATCCGGATGTTTTTCCATAAAATCCTCATTTGCAATAACAAGCGCGGTAGGATAGTCACCGCCAAAGAAAAGTTCATCATAATCAAGAAGAATGTCAGCATTTTCATTATTTTCAATTGTCGTTCCCCATGGCTCCGGCACAACAGCCGCATCTATACTGCCGTTGTCCATCAGATTTACAATATCCGCATTGGAACTGGCATTAATTGTTACATCTCCTCCCTGATCGACAGTTTTTAAATCATACTTCTTTAAAAGACTGAGAAGGCATAAGTGCTGTGTATTGCCAAGCTGCGGGACGGCGATTTTTTTCCCTGCAAGGTCTTTAACGGAAGCGATGCCGGAATCTTTTCTCACCAGAAAAACGGCGCCTGCGTCTGCAGCGTTGGAGATGATTTTTACATCGCCGCCGGATTTAATGTTTGCATTGATGGCAGGAACGGGGCCGATATAGCCCAGATCAATTTCGCCTGCAAAAATAGCTTCAATTTCTGCCGGACCGGCATTAAAGGACGTCCAGGTTACATTACACTTTTCGCCCCACGTCTGTTCCGGAGTGCTCTGATTTTTCATAACAAGGGCCTGTGTATGGATAATATTTGGAAAATAGGCAATTCGTACGTCTGGCGTGCCATCTGCAGTATTGGAAGGACCACAGGATGGGAAAAAAAGAAGCATTGCAGAAAAAAAAGCCAAAATATGGATATGTTTTTTTGTTTTTTTCATAATGGGAATTCTCCTGTTTTTTATCATTTTTTCCACTTGAAAAAATTCTATTCTGGCAGCTGGCAGAAACTTTTTAAAAAAAGATGGTTGCTTTTTTCAAAATCTATGTTATAATTGCGTTCAGAATCAAAAAGAAAGAGGTGAAAAGATGTATAACTTTTTCTGCAAATAAGAACAACATATGCAGCAGTATCCGGATTACAGGTATAGCTGCGCTCATTGCAGAAAAGTTATAAGTTTATTCACTTTTTATATAGATTGCCGTCTGTCTCTTTACAAAGGGGTTTATTTATAACAGGACGAGTGTGTGAGCTGGCTTTTCTGCAGCTCCTTTTTTATGCTCTATAGGGCGTCCCGGTATGACATGCTCTTTAGAGCAGTCTCATAAAGGTTATACCCGAAAGGGTATCCGGCATTTCAGTATGATATTGATTTCATGAAAAACAGAGAGGGGTTTTATTATGTCAATGATAAAGGTAGAAAATCTGACATTTTCTTATCCGTCGAATCACGATGCAGTTTTTGAGAATGTCAGCTTTTGTATAGATACGGACTGGAAGATTGGATTTACAGGCAGAAACGGCAGAGGAAAAACAACGTTTTTAAATCTTCTGCTTGGAAAATATGAGTACAGCGGGAAAATTCATGCTTCTGTGCTTTTTGACTACTTTCCGTATTTTGTTGCAGATAAAAGCAGGCTGACAGAGGAGATATTAAAAGAAATCTGCCCTTTGGCAGAGGAGTGGGAGCTTTTGCGGGAACTGTCTTATCTCAAAGTAGATGAGGATGTGTTTTACCGGCTGTTTGAAACGCTTTCCAAAGGAGAGCAGACAAAGGTTCTGCTGGCGGCTCTCTTTTTAAACGAGGGACATTTTCTGCTGATTGATGAGCCGACGAATCATCTGGATACACAGGCAAGAAAAATCGTATCGGATTATCTGAAAAGGAAAAAAGGATTTATTTTAGTTTCCCATGACAGGCAGTTTCTGGACGGATGCACTGACCATATTTTGTCAATTAACAGGTCGGATATAGAAGTGCAGAGCGGCAATTTTTCTTCCTGGATGGAAAATTTTGAAAGGAAGCAGGAAGCGGAACTTGCCAGGAATGAACATCTGAAAAAAGATATTTACCGTCTGCAAAAGTCAGCCGCCAGGACGGCGGTGTGGTCGTCTCATACGGAGGCCAAAAAGACGGGCGCTTTTGATAAAGGTTATATCGGACATAAATCTGCGAAGATGATGAAACGGGCAAAATCCATAGAAACAAGGAAGAAAAAAGCAGCGGAAGAAAAATCCGGTTTACTGAAAAATCTGGAAACAGTCTCGGAATTGAGATTATTTCCGCAATCCTATCATTCGGATACGCTTGTTGCGTTTTCGGAGGTTTCACCCTGTTACGGAGGAAAAGCAGTCTGCCCTCCGGTTACATTTACGGTACGCCGGGGAGATAGGATTGTGCTTGACGGCAAAAACGGCAGCGGCAAAAGCAGTCTGTTAAAGCTCCTTCTGGGTCAGCAGACTGCACATACAGGGAAAGTGGCACTGGGGGCGGGACTTGTGATTTCTTATGTTTCCCAGGACACTTCTGATTTGCGGGGCAGCCTGTCTGACTTTGCCAGAGAAAACCGGCTCGAAGAGAGTTTGTTTAAGGCTGTTCTTCGAAAAATGGATTTTGGGAGAGTGCAGTTTGAAAAAGACATATCAGAATTTTCAGAGGGACAAAAGAAAAAGACGCTGCTTGCAAA
>CAOKHR010000239.1 GCA_948468325.1 uncultured Lachnospiraceae bacterium
CTGTGGGGATTTTTTGAAATATTAAACTGTCAAACTCCCGTGCCTTTATTATATAGAAAACATGTATTTTTTGAATAAGACCAAAATGATAAGAATAAAATGAAAAGAACATGAATCAGGAGAGGTTAATATTTGAAAGATAATACGAAAAATATAAAAGTAACTGTGGTTTATGGAGATAAAAAATTAGTAGACTGTATGAAAAATATAATTATAAAACGTACAAAACAAATAGAAAACTGACCTTATATCATGTATAATTAATGGAAGTGTACATGATACAAGGATATAATAAAAACGATTGGAGCGAAGAAATATGAGAGGAAATCGTGCTGTATTATATCTTAGATTAAGTAAAGAAGATGTAGACAAAGTAAGTAAAGGAGATGATAGCGCAAGTATAAAAAATCAAAGACTTCTATTAACGGATTATGCCCTGTCACATCAGTTCAAAATTGTAAAAGTATATTCAGACGATGATGAAAGTGGTTTATATGATAACAGACCTGATTTTGAAAAAATGATGATGGATGCAAAATTAGATGAATTTGATATTATAATAGCAAAGACACAATCCAGATTTTCAAGAAATATGGAGCATATTGAAAAATATCTGCATCATGATCTTCCCAATCTTGGAATTCGGTTTATTGGTGTTGTAGATGGCGTGGACACAGACAATGAAGCGAATAAGAAGAGCAGACAGATTAACGGGCTTGTAAATGAATGGTATTGTGAGGATTTATCAAAAAATATCCGAAGCTCATTTAAAGCAAAAATGCGTGACGGGCAGTTCCTTGGTTCATCCTGTCCATATGGTTATAAAAAAGATCCGAAAAATCACAATCATTTAGTAATTGATGAATATGCCTCTAAAGTTGTAAAAAGAATCTATCAATTATATGTTTCCGGATATGGAAAAGCAAAAATAGGTTCTATTTTAACTGCTGACGGTATTTTAATCCCAACAAGATATAAAAAAGATGTATTGGGTGAAAATTATCATAATTCCAAAGTGTTGAGTACAACGAAAACATGGTCATATCAGACAATCCATATGATATTAAATAATGAAACATATACAGGTAATTTAATACAAAACAAAGTCAATACATTATCTTATAAAGATAAAAAGAAGAAAAAAGTTCCGCAGGAAAAATGGATTATTGTAAAAAATACGCATGATCCTATTATTGAGCCGGAATTATTTGAAATGGTACAAAACTTGCAGAAAAATCGGACAAGAAGTATTGGTTCCATGAAAGAAAATGGTATCTTCTCAGGACTTGTTTTTTGTATGGACTGTAAACATGCAATGTCAAGAAAATATGCAAGACGCGGAAACAGGGGCTTTACTGGCTATATCTGCAAAACATATAAGACGATGGGAAAAAACTTTTGCGAAAGCCACAGCATTGATGTAGAAGCTTTGGAAGAAGCGGTGTTGTGCTCTATCAAGGCAGAAGCGCGGACGATTTTAAAAAAAGAAGATATAGATGAACTGAAAAAACTTCAAGTGCAGGATGAAGCGAAAATTTATTATGAAATGCAGTTGGAGAATATTCGAAAGCGTATAGATAAGATAGAAGCATTTAAAAAGAAAACGTATGACAGTTATATGGAAGATCTGATTTCAAGAGAAGACTATGTAAAATACATTTCTGACTACGAAGAAGAGTTGAAAGAATTAAAAAAACAAAAAGAATCAATTTGTGGCAGATCTGATTTGCAAGAGGAGTTAGATAACCAATATGATGAATGGGTGAATGCTTTTAAAGACTACATAAGTATTGAAAAACTGACACGGGATGTGGTTTTAGAGCTGATTGATAAAATTGAAGTCAGTAAAGATGGATCTATTACTATTTACTATAAATTCCAGAATCCGTATGCGGACTCATGTCTACTATAACTATACGCGACACATGCATCATTCGCACTCGCAATGCTGATGCATTTAATCATAGTTTCGACATTCTGTGTTTCTCCGGCTTCCAGAAAAACCTGGGAGCCGCCCATGCTGGCGGCATGTTCGGAAACAGTTACGGAATCGGTTAACTGAATGCTGCCTTTTTCCAGCGCATCAAAAATAAGGATCAGTGTCATGATTTTCGTAATGCTGGCGGGATGTCTTACGGCATGGGAATCTTTTTCAAAAATAATTGTTCCGGTAGATGCTTCCATCAATACGGCACATGGAGCAGAAACGGACAATGCAAGGGTATCCGCTGTTTTATCTGTCTGGTTTGTATCTGCGGCGGGTGTCTGCGTATCTTCTCCGGCGGAAAGCGCCGTTTCGGTAAAAAGAAGGTTAGATGGCGTAAGAGCGGCCGGGGAAACAAAAACAGAAAAAAGAAGAACGTGAAAGCTTAATAATAGTGACAGGAAGGAGTGCATAATCAAACCTCCGTGAATTTTATAAATTCTCTATATAATGTAATCGCCTGCCAAAAAATTTATGACCGAAACTTGAAATTCGATAGAAAATCAATTAAAATATAACGCGGACTGCAAAAAAGAATGGATAGGATGCTATGGAATTAACAGTAAAATTAGAAGCTTTTGAAGGGCCGCTGGATCTGCTTCTTCATCTGCTGGACAAGAATAAAGTAAATATATATGATATACCGATTGCGGAGATTACGAATCAGTATCTGGATTATATCAAAGAAATGCAGCGTCAGGATTTAAATATTATGAGTGAATTTTTAGTTATGGCTGCAACTTTAATTGCGATTAAGTCGAAGATGCTGCTTCCCAAAGAAGTAAATGAGGACGGAGAAGAGGAAGATCCAAGGGCAGAACTGGTACAAAAGCTTTTGGAATATAAAATGTATAAATGTATGTCATATGAGCTTAGAGACCGTCAGGTGGATGCCGGACGTGTTTTATACAAAAAACCTACGGTTCCTCCTGAAATACTGGCATATGAAGAACCTGTAAATTTAGAGGAACTGATGTCCGGACTGACGATTAACAAGTTAAACAGTATTTTTCAGTCTGTTCTGCGCAGGCAGGAAAATAAAATTGACAAAGTCCGCGCCGGATTCGGAAAGATTGAAAAGGAAGAGGTATCACTGCCGGAGAAAATGGCTTATCTGCAGGAGTATGCCGCTTCCCACAAGCGTTTTTGGTTTCGCAGTCTGCTGGAATCACAGAACAGTAAAATGGAAATTATTGTCAGCTTTCTGGCAATTTTGGAATTGATGAAAATGGGAAAAATTATAATTTCTCAGGAAAATCTTTTTGATGATATTGAAATTGTATCAAATATAGCTGCGTGAGATGGAGTTTGGGATGGAAGATAAGGAATACAAGACAGTAATTGAATCAATACTTTTTACAATGGGAAATTCTGTTGAGTTAGAGAAAATAGCGGCAGCAATAGAACTGGATCAAAATGAAACAAAGCGTCTGATTGAAGAACTTGCAGAGGAATATAAGGCGGAAAACCGCGGTATGCGGATAATTGAGCTGGAAGAATCTTATCAGATGTGTACAAACCAGAATACATACGAATATTTAATCCGCATTGCAAAACAGCCGAAAAAGCATGTGCTGACCGATGTGCTTTTAGAAACGCTGTCTATTATTGCATACAAGCAGCCTGTAACAAAAGCAGAAATAGAAAGAATCCGCGGCGTATCCTGTGACCATGCAGTCAGCAAGCTTGTGGAATACAATCTTGTGATGGAACTGGGGCGTATGGATGCACCGGGACGCCCGATGCTTTTTGGAACGACAGAAGAGTTTCTGCGCAGTTTTGGAATCCATTCTTTAGAGGAACTTCCGGAGATGAGCACACTGCAGATGGAAGAGTTTAAACGGGAGGCGGAAGCAGAAGTAAAAATATAAAATAGGGTATTCCATTTTTCATTAAATCTGTTATAATATGATTCAGCGGGGTATGGCTCAGTTTGGTCAGAGCGCACGGCTGGGGGCCGTGAGGCCGCAGGTTCGAATCCTGTTACCCCGACTGTTTGATTGAAAACGGGACTTGTTTTTCCGCAGGGAGCTGGCGGCAGGTTCCGTTTTTTGATGTTTGTCTGGCAATAAAAGCCCCTTTTCAGGTGCCCGAAAGGTGCCGGACTTGTGCCGGATGCAGGTGACAGGAGGGTGTCTGAAATTTCAGAGCAATCTTTGGGACAATGGCCTGCTCCTGATTGTTTCGGAAATGATTTTTGAAATAACGGCCAGGGTTTTGGGAGCGTGGGTAAGGACGGGGG
>CAOKHR010000240.1 GCA_948468325.1 uncultured Lachnospiraceae bacterium
TTCCACACTTAGGGCAGAAATCCTGACCCTCCGCAAGTTCAACTCCGCACTTTGAACATGTCTCCACCGGCTTTGCCTCCGGATTTGTTTCTGCGGCCGTTTCCACAGGATTCATTCCCTCGTAACTGTCCATTCTCTTTTCCTCCTTTACTTAGGTAGACATATCTGGCAAGACTCATAGTCTCCAGAATAGAATTCCTCTTCTGTGAACCGGTGAGCATTGTCTTTATCCTTAACAAAAATACACTCCTTCCTATGGTATTTTTGTCCAGATTCCGTTACATAATACTCCCCATAATACTGCTTTTCGGTTTCTACCCACCTTAAAGCAAACAAGCCTACAAGCACCAGCAATAAAAAGCATATACCAACAATTATTATTACTCTATGTTTGGCATCATTAACCGGAAACTGCTGAAGCGGGAAAGTTACCTGTCAATAGAAGAACTGGAAGCAAGCATCCTGCGCTTTATAGAACAATACAATCTTACAGCATATCCATTTAAGTGGACATATACCGGGATACCATTGGCAATTTAATCGTTGATATTTAAGCAATTCTGTACTAGCGTATTCTACCATCAGTAAAGTTTTAATGGCGTGTATACCTTGGTCATCCAAACCATCAAGCATATCTTTTATCGGAATTTTAACATCAGTATACTTTTTGGTTTTTAATTTGTCAATATGTTTTTAATTTTTCATTATAGTTGTCATAACAGTTCAGCTTTCCGACTGGACCAATGGGTATTGCACCGGCTAAAATATAGCTGGTGTGCCCATAAACAGCTTCTTTATATTCTCAATTATTCCCATATTTCGTTTTTTCAGGGTTTCGATTATGGTCATGATGGAACAGTACATCTTATGGCCGCTTTCTTTCCGGAAAACTCCAGCCATTTTCTGCCTGTTCTTTGCTTTCCTCAAATCCCTTTCTGACATGTTGTCATCAAATGGGACGGAAAAATCATGCAGGATCAGCAGATGGTTGCGGACGAGGCGTAAAATACTGACCAAAATCTCCCTTGAAAAATCCATCCATAAACTGTTCAAATGCAACACCTTTTACAGCAAGATCTGTCTGATTCAAATTTATTGATTAAAAATGGGAAACAACAGTACAAAGAACGCGGTCATCCACTTTTATAGATTCTGTAAACACTTCCGTTTCTTGATCTTTTTGCTCGGTTTTTGCTCATCGCTAATTTTTACGAATATCAATTTGCAAAGCTCTCCAACCGCGGCTGGCGGAGACAAACTCCCGCCTCCCCATAAGGTCTGATGGCATTTCCGAATTGCAGTAATCAATTCGTCACGATTTACTGGCTCAATATCATTTTCTGTGCCTCTGTAAAACCGAAACTCTTGCGGCTTTCCATATGCTTTCGGCAAATCCGCAATAATATTTTTTTCACGTTCCAATACCCCAAATTCAGATGAAACTCCTCTAATCTAACTCCACCTTCCCCTTCATCCTCTGTATCGCATTATCAATCGCCTTCGGGGATTTTCCCATTTTCTCCGCAATCTGCCGGTAATTCAGCCCTTCCAGCATATAATCGAACACTTGCTTTTCCATTTTGCTCAAATTTTTTGATAACGCATCCAGCTTCTGTTTTACACTTTCCCTGTCAATCAGCAGATATTCCGGATTTTCATCCTCTTCTCCCGTTAATACATCCGCCAGCGGCATACCTTTTTCATCCGCATCATCATATAAGGAAATATAGGAATTTAACGGAGCATGCTTTTTCCGTCTGGAAGCCTCGATCGCCGTATACATCTGCCGTTCTACACACATTTTGGCAAAATGATAAAAAGAACTGTCCTTATCCGGATTAAAGTCCCGAATTGCCTTAAACAGTCCAATCATTCCCTCCTGAATCAGATCATCCGTATCTCCGCCGATTAAATACAGCGCATTTGCACGTTTCCTTACCAACGGCTTATACTTTCCCAGAATATAATCCTGTATCTCCTCTTTTCTGCCGTACGGCATATGTGCCCCTGAGGGTATAAAAGCATCCCTTTCCCGAAGCTTCGCAATCAGTTCCTCATCTGAACAGCCTGTGTAATCTGCCATTCTTATCCTCCCATTTTTCCGGTGTCCCGCACATTTCACATCATAATCTCTTACATCCCCCGCTGGCGCACAATCTCATAAGCCAAAACACCTGCTGCCACCGAAGCATTGAGCGAATCAATATCGCCTTTCATCGGTATGGAAGCAGTCAAATCACAATTTTCCTTTACCAGTCTGGAAACGCCTTCGCCCTCGCTTCCAATGACCAGTCCTATCGGCCCTTTCAAATCCAAATCATACATCGCTGTCCCGTCCATATCTGCGCAGACAAACCAGAGTCCTTCCTTTTTCAGCTCTTTAATCGTATTTGTCAGATTTGTCACCTTTGCTACCGGCGTATAATAAATGGCTCCCGCGGAAGCTTTTGCCACAGTTCCTGTTAAGCCGACAGCTCTTCTTTTGGGAATAACGACGCCATGGGCTCCGGCAAGATTCGCCGTACGAATGATGGCTCCGAGATTATGCGGATCTTCGATACTGTCCAGCAAAAAGATGAACGGCGGCTCCCCCTGTTCTTTTGCTTTTTGCAGAATATCCTCTACGGATGCATATTGATACGCTGCCGCGAAAGCAATTACACCCTGATGCTTTTTTGTTTCGGAGAGCTGGTCTAACCTTTCCTTTGAAACAAAATCAAGCAGCACATCATGCTTGTCTGCCTCCCGCAAAATCGTCTGTATCGGGCCATCTTTGCATCCATTTAATACAAACAGCCTGTCTATTGTTTTTCCGGAACGAAATGCCTCCAGCACCGGATTTCTTCCTTCTATTTTAAATATTTCATCTTCCATGTTCTATATCCTTTCATTTAACTGTGCCAGTCCCTCTTTCACCAGAAAAAGAATCCGCTCAAACTTGTCCGTAAGATACAAATAACCTAACAACGCTTCAAATCCTGTTGCCTTGCGGTAATCTGCCAGCGTGGCATTTTTTGCCGTCGTCGGGGATTTGGCACTTTTGCCTCTGCGGTAAATATTCTGCTCCTCTTCGGTCAGAAAAGGCTTAAGCTTTTCAATCATTTCTGCCTGTGTATGCGCTTTTACAATATGACTGGTCTTATGGTGCAGCTTATTCGTCTGCGTGTTGCCCCTTCCGACTACAATTGTCCGAATCACAAGGTCAAAAACACCGTCCCCGATATATGCAAAAGCAAGCGGCGAATACGTACGGACATCCACTTCTTTTACATCAAAATATTCTCTGATATATGAATTTATATCCTTTTCCATTGTACACCTTCTCTGGTATCTTTTAACTGAATGCCTTTTGCCAAAAGCAAATCCCGTATTTCATCTGCTCTGGCAAAATTCTTTTCTTTTCTTGCCGCCTGACGTTTGGCAATCAGATTTTCGATTTCTGCATCCAAATCCTCTTCTTCTTTTTCTAAAATAATGCCAAGCACGTCACACAATGTCTTCATCTGTCCGTATAACGTTTCCAAAAATTCTTTTGTGCTTTCTGCCGATACATTGCTGTTGATAAATTTTACAAGCTCGAATACGGCAGAAATCGCATCTGCGGTATTGAAATCATCATCCATGGCGGCTTCAAATTTTGTTGTATACACTTCGCTTTCTTTTAACAGCAGCGACTCCTGTACCTTTAATTCCGATTCCTGTGCGGATTTTAACAGATGACGGATATTTTCTGCGGCAGTAACAATTCTTTCCAGGCTGTTCTTTGCGGCTTCCATCAGCTCCGCACTGAAATTCAGCGGACTCCTGTAGTGAGCGCTCAACATAAAAAACCGCAGCACCTGAAGATCATACTTTTCGGCAACTTCACGTACTGTAAAAAAGTTACCGAGAGATTTTGACATTTTCTTATTATCAATATTTAAAAACGCATTGTGCATCCAGTATTTTGAAAACTCCGTACCATTTGCCGCCTCGCTCTGGGCAATTTCATTTTCATGATGCGGGAAAATCAAATCTTCTCCACCTGCATGAATGTCAATTTCATCTCCCAGATATTTTTTCGACATCACGGAGCATTCAATGTGCCAGCCGGGACGTCCCTTGCACCACGGTGATTCCCAGTACGGATCACCTTCCTTTTTGGGTTTCCAGAGGACGAAATCAAGCGCATCTTCTTTCAAATCTCCCGTAACTTTAATGTCTCTGTGTCC
>CAOKHR010000241.1 GCA_948468325.1 uncultured Lachnospiraceae bacterium
CATAGTCGTATTTGCTTTTTATGCTGACTATAGTCTGTGCGTATTTCTGAGATTTATTCAATTATACTGTGTAACAAATTCTATTTCTGTATAAAAATATTTTAAAATATCTTTATAAGAATACCCCTCTTTCGCCAGTTCGTTTGCTCCGTATAGGCTTACGCCCAAACCGTGGCCCAGACCTTTTGTAACTACCCGTATTTCACCGTCTACTTCTTTTAAGAAAAAAGCGGATGAATTCCAGTCATATATAAGCCGTACCTCTTCTCCGGAATGCAGGCTGCCTCCGATTGCTATTTCCGTTACATATCCGGCCGCATCCTGTTTTGTAACAGAAATTTCCGCCAGAATTTCTCCGGCAGACAATTCATCTGCCCTTGCCCTGATTTCTTCACGGAAAAGATCTCCTCCTTTTTCAACGAACTGCTTTGGCGTATAAAATGTGACTTTCAGAAAATCTTCACATGGAAGGTCCATTCTGCTGTCTGCACTCTTCAAATACGGATATTCCTCACCGCCGTATATATCTGCGGCATTTCTTGTATAACCTGCACTGCTTTTGTGAAAATCCGCCCGGATATATTCTCCGTTATATAACATGGCAACGCCCCTCGTTGCCTCAACGCAGCTTTCCAGAAGGCTGTAGTATTCCGAAAAACTCTCCTGTCCCCACAGCCTTATCATTTCCCCTTTCGTCAGTCCTTCCGGCAGATTTTCTCCCAGCGCAAGCGCTCTGAGAGAGTTTGTCCGCGCAATGACTGCCTGAGCTTTCATTGCCTCTTCTTCTGTATCCATGGAAATCTCATTTGCAATAATGCCTGGCAGAATACTTTCATCCAGTTCGCTTTCGGCTGTTTCTGTTGACGGGACCAGATTTAAGTCTGTGGCAAAATTTTCTCCGGTTCCCTGTATCAGAAGTGTAACTACTACAGGAATCAGTATGAATAATGCAATTGTACAAATGATTTTATATAAAAAATGCTTCATATGATATATATATGAAGCATTTTTGTGCTTTATTCGTTTGAAATACGTTTCAGGATATTGCTTAATTCTGCAAACTGCTGTAATGTCAGCCTCTCTCCTCTCACATTCAAAGGTTCCCCAAGCTCATCAATTGCGCTTTGTATCTGCTCTTTTGTATAATTTAAATTTCCTGCATTATGCAGTCCATTGGCAAGTGTTTTTCTCCTTTGGTTAAAGGAAGCCCGAATCAAACGAAACATCAACGCCTCATCCTCCGTATAAACCGGAGGTTCCTTGTGGCGTATCAGCCGGATTACAGCGCTTCCGACTTTCGGTCTGGGCATAAAACAGCCGGGCGGTACATTTGCCACAATTTCAGGTTTTGTATAATACTGTACTGCCAAAGAAAGAGCTCCGTAATCTTTGCTGCCGGGTCCTGACTGCATGCGGTCTGCCACTTCTTTCTGCACCATAATTGTCATACTTCCAATGGGTGCGTGCTGCTCGAGAAGCCCCATTACAATCGGCGTTGTAATATAATACGGAAGATTTGCAACTACTTTTACCGGCTTATTGTTATTTCTCTGCCGCACAAAAGACGGTAAATCCATCTTTAAAATGTCTTCGTTGATAATTTCTGCATTATCATATTCTTTTAATGTATCCGCGAGAATCGGAATTAAATTTTTATCAATTTCAACTGTGGCGACTTTTCCGGCATATTCGCAGAGATACTGTGTCATTGTACCGATTCCCGGCCCGATTTCCAAAACAAAATCGTCTCTTTGAATATCTGCCGCCTGTATGATTTTTTCCAGTATATGCGTATCAACCAAAAAATTCTGTCCGTATTTTTTCTGAAAATTAAAATGATATTTTTGCAGTACCGCTATGGTATTGCCCGGATTCCCTAAATATGCCATGGTCTGCCTCTCTTTGATTTTTGCAATTTTTATCTTGATTTTTTATTGTACTCATCACGAAGTTCCTGCGCAAGATATGCGTCACTCCTGCAATGCATATCTGAGATGCCCTCCCTCATATCCTGATAAACAACAGAACAATAGAAAAAATCCAGAGCTTCTCTGAGCATAATGCCTGTACTTTTTGAAAATTCAATGATTACTCTGGCATATTTTTTCTGTAGTAAAATCGGATTCGCCTTCATTCAATTTCCTCGCTTTTCTTATATTGCAGATAACGGTCTATCAGTTTCTGATTCCGTATACACATCTGAAGATTCGGCTTTTCATAACGCAGCCTTTTGATTGCTTCTGTTTTCTCAATCAATCCTTCAAAATATAACTCAATCGTGTTAAATACCTTGTCGTTTGCCACCCCGCCAATGACCAGGTCATAATTACTTGTATCCTCTGAACGTCTGCATGTAGTTATAAAATCAAGCCACTCTTCTGTATAACTGTCAAACTCCATTATATTAAAAACAGATTTGCACTCCTCCAAATCTATTTCATACGCTGAAACAATTCCTCTTCCACCATGTCTTTGAAATCTTTCTGCCCATTTCACAGCCTGCCCTTTTATTGGTGTTACATAAAATCCTTTTCCGAAATCTACATTTTCTCTGGAATGGCATATATCCGGTTTTCGGACTTCAACAGCAGAACCATGATATACAGTCATGTCAGCACCCCGCATTCTTCCATGCAGCCAATAATATCATTAACAATATACTCTTTATCCTGAGTATGGAGAATCTCATAATTTGAAATAATATATTCATCCAGGATATGATTATCTTTTGTAAGCATCTGGTACGCCTCATCTCCTGTAATTCCTAATTTTAAAGCTACATTTTCAATGCAAAATACTGCAAATTCAACTTGATTCGCACTCATATTTTCTTCCTTAGCCATAACTATCATCTCCCTGCCATAGCTTATCCTCTGAAATTTCTTTTCCGGTAATCAGTTGCATTATACCTCTTAATTTGTATACTTTCAATCATTTATCCTTCGCTGGATAGTGTAATTTTATTTTCGGTTTTGAACTATTTTTTTGTTTATCCCGTTTAGTCCCAATCCTGCATTGAGCAATCATTTTCATATCTAATATCTAATTTTGAAAAAATGGCTATAATCCAAAAAACCGAGTAAAATTTTACACTGGCGTCCATTTTTTTACATTATAAAATTACTCCCCACGAGCATGCCACATCGAGAAGCACTTTACTGCATACCGAAATATTCAGAACAAATATTCGATTTCCCCTTGTAATTTCTCTCGCCGTATGATAAAATAAATACAGAACATTTGTTTGTAACAAGGAGATTTATGATGAACAATATATCAGAATATAAAAACTATGCGCCGTCCTCCCGCCTTTCCCCTACAATTCTGGAAAAGCTTACGATTCTGACAGACGCCGCCAAGTATGACGTTGCCTGTACATCAAGCGGCGTTGACAGGCGTGGAGACGGAACCGGGATCGGCAATACACTTTCCTGCGGTATCTGTCACTCATTTGCAGCAGATGGCCGCTGCGTTTCGCTGCTGAAAATTCTGCTTACCAACGAATGCATTTTCAACTGCTCCTACTGTCAGAACAACTGCAATTCCGACATTCCCCGCGCCACCTTTACGCCGGAGGAAATCTGCACACTTACAATTGAATTTTACCGCCGAAATTATATTGAAGGACTTTTTTTAAGCTCGGGAATTATAATAAGTCCCAACTATACGATGGACCAGATTTATCAGTGTCTTTATCTGCTTAGAAATACTTATCGTTTTCAGGGATATATCCATATCAAAGCGATTCCCGGTGCAGACCCGCTTCTCATTGAAAAAGCAGGCTTTTTAGCCGACCGTATGAGCATCAACTTAGAACTGCCCACAAGCGATGCCCTGCGCAGACTTGCCCCCTGCAAGTCCCGCAGCACAATTTTAAAACCCATGCGCCAAATCCAAAACGGCATTCTGAAAGATAAAAATGAACTGATTCCTTATCATCAGGCGCCGCGCTTCGTTCCTGCCGGACAAAGTACGCAAATGATTATCGGCGCCACGCCCGAAAATGATTTCCAGATTATGCAGGTAGCCGAAAGCCTCTATCAAAAATTCGATTTAAAACGGGTATTTTATTCCGCTTTTGTAAATGTCACACATGATACAAGCCTTCCCGCGCTTCCCGGCGGACCTCCCCTGCTGCGGGAACACCGATTGTATCAGGCTGACT
>CAOKHR010000242.1 GCA_948468325.1 uncultured Lachnospiraceae bacterium
TCTAGACCAGATTTGAGCTTTGGACGCGGAACATAATTTCCCTCTTTTACCCCCAGGGAATACACCAGTTTTCGCATTTTTTCAAATCCAATCTGGTATTTCTCTGCCACGGCCTCGATATAATTGTCCCTCTCCAGCTCCTCCGTAAATTCCAAAAGCCGCTTTGCCGTTTCATTATAAAATGCCGTTTTGCTCTCCGGATCATTCAAATCGTACTGTTTTTCCAACATTTGGATTTCAAACAGAAAGCTGTTTTGTGCCTGGTCAATTCTCTCCTGATAAGCCTCTGCCCCAAATGCTTTTATAAATTCATCCGGATCTTTGCCTGGCTTCATATCAACAACTTTTACGGCAATGCCCGCCTCTTTTAAAATAGGAATTGCCCGAAGCGCCGCCCGCACACCCGCACCGTCGCTGTCGTATGTAATATACACTTCTTTCCCATAACGCTTCAAAAGGCCTGCATGCCCGTTTGTAAGCGATGTTCCGAGAGAAGCCACGGCATTGTCAAAACCTGCCTGATGCAAAGCAATTACATCCATATAGCCTTCACACAGTAAAAAGTATGGCCTCTTTGTCACTCTGGCAAGATGCAGGCCGTAAAGATTCCTGCTTTTGTCAAAAATTTTCGTCTCCGGAGAATTTAAATACTTCGGTTCCCCGTCTCCCATAACACGTCCGCCAAAGCCGATCACTTTGCCCCGCACATCCATAATCGGAAACATTGCCCGATTCCAGAATTTGTCATACCCTCCCTTTTTCTCGCTGTATGTGATCAGGCCGCTGTCTTTTAACAGTTCGTCCTCGTATCCTTTCTTTTTCAGATACCGATACAAATCATCGCTGAACTTGTCCGAATAACCAAGTCCAAACCTGTGCATTGTTTCTTCGCTTAAACCTCTCTTTTTAAAATAATCAAACGCCGTCTTTCCATGCTCGCTGCGCAGCAACATATAATAATATTTACCGGCTTCCTTATTCACCTCCAAAAGCCTCTGGCGTCTGTCATCTTCTCTTCTTTTCTGCGTGGAAATTTCTTCTGCCGGAAGTTCCACTCCCGCCCGCACGGCCAATGTCTGCATTGCTTCTGAAAAGGAGAAATTCTCATACTCCATTAAAAAATGAAATACATCTCCTCCGGCTCCGCATCCAAAACAATAATACATATTCTTTGCCGGAGATACGGAAAAAGAAGGCGTCTTTTCATTGTGAAACGGACATAATCCAAAATAGGTATTTCCTTTTTTCTGCAATTTGACGTAACCGGAAATAACGTCTGCAATATTATTTTTCGAGCGGATTTCTTCTATTAAATCTTCTGAATAAAAGGGCATCTTCTATTCCCCCTTTTTAATAACCGTCCACCTGCCATGCCTGCGGCAGAAAATATTCTTCAAATTTTGTAATTGCATACTGATCCGTCATACCGGAAATGTAATCACAGACTACGCGTTCCTCGTCCTCGCCGGATTTGAGCATGTTGGTATATTTTTCCGGAATCAGCTCCAGATGGTCCATATAATAATCATAAAGCTGCTTTAACAATCCCCTTGCCTTTTCCTCTTCGCCTTTGGCAACAGGATTTTGATATACATTTTTAAACATAAAACGACGCAGCTCGTGCATTGCCTCTTCCACTTCTTTTGACATCATAATATCATCTTTTTCGATACTGTTTGTAATTATATTATGTATCAGTTTGTCGAGTCTCTCTCTCGTCGTATATCCAAGCGTTTTTAACAGCTCTTTCGGAATATCCTCCTGCACCATAATCTGTGCACGGATGGCGTCGTCAATATCATGATTAATATAAGCAATCTTATCCGAAAGACGGACAATCTTGCCCTCTAATGTATGAGGCATCGTACTCGTCTGATGGTTTAAAATACCGTCCCTGACCTCCCATGTCAGATTCAGCCCTTCGCCGCTTTTTTCTAACTTCTCAACAATCCTGACACTCTGTTCATTGTGCCGGAACCCGTTTTTACAGAGGGAATTCAAAAGATATTCTCCCGCATGTCCAAACGGCGTATGTCCAAGATCATGCCCCAGGGCAATTGCTTCGACTAAATCTTCGTTTAACCGCAGCGCTTTTGCAATCGTCCTTGCATTCTGTGATACTTCTAATGTATGGGAAAGTCTGGTACGGTAATGGTCTCCTTTCGGCGTCAAAAATACCTGTGTCTTATTTTTCAGCCGGCGAAAAGCCTTGCAGTGCAGTATTCTGTCTCTGTCTCTTTGAAATACGGGACGTATATCACAAGATGGCTCTTCTCTTTCCCGTCCTCTGGAACAGCTGCTTAATGTCGCATAAGGACTTAGCGTCTCCTGCTCCATTTTTTCTATTTTTTCGCGAATGGTCATTTTAGCTGCCTCCCTGTCTTTCAAACACTCCGGTAAACATCCTAACCACATAAACCCTATTTTATATTTTCTGTATATATTTCTTTTTTCCTTTTTTTTTACAATTTTTTTAAGGCATTTTTATAGGGAAACCGATATTTCCGGCTTCCCCATCCTGTCTATTTCACAATATCTGCTGTTATAAAATGCCCTGCCTGTGCCCTTACCAACTGCAGCGCATGTTCTGTTTCTTTAGAATCTTTATTAATCATATCCGCCGCCGCCAAAGCATCTGCCGATTTTACAGCAATATCTGCTGCGCTTTCACTACCGTAACCTGTCCTGCTTTCAATTTCTTCCATTATCTTTGTCATATGATTTACAGAAACTGCCAGATCATCTGAAATCATTTTAAAATCCACGATAAGGCCGCTCATCTTTTCTGCATCGTCATTATATGCATCTACCGTATCATTAAAAAAGTCAAATCCCTCCATCACTTTTGTATCCACAAAATCCAGCATCCGCATGGAATCTCTTTTTAAATTCAAAATGGCCGAATCTACTTCTCCTGTAATCCACTGGATATTTTCCACATTTTTTCTGGACTGCTCGGCTAATTTGCGGATTTCATCTGCAACAACGGCAAAGCCTCTGCCTGCCTGTCCGGCCCTTGCCGCTTCAATGCTTGCATTCAGCGCCAGAAGATTCGTTTTCTCTGTAGTCTCCATAATGGATTCCGCCAGACCGGAAATCTGCTCTGCCGCTTTTATGTCTCCCAATGCACGGAGCAGGCTGCTCTTAATCTCATCCCTGTTCTGTTTTATGGATTCTCTCTTTTCAAATGCATCTTCTTTTGCCCCGATTGCCCGCGCACAGACAGAATTTGCATCTTCCGCACCGTCTTGTACCTGCGATTCGATACGCTCTGACATCTTTTGAATTTCGCCGGACTGCTGCCGCATCTCATCCGAAGCGCGGGAAGTTTCTGTCATAGAAGAAACCATCTGCTCTGCCGCAGAAGAAATTTCTGTCATATCTTTGTGAAGCTTGCTGATATGTATCCGGATTTGGTCTGCTGTCTCTGCCAGCCCATCTGTCTCACGTCTGACACCGTCTGTCATTTCACAGACATTCGTCCGTATTTTTTCAATATATTCCGCCGTTTTTTTAAAATCTTCGCTGGATTTTAAAAGCTCCCCTCCGGTTTTCTCTGAAAAATCTCCTCCGGACAGCCGCTCAAGCGTCTGTTCCAGAGATTTCAGCGGTTCGTCAACAAAGCGGAGCATAACTGCCAGAATGACAACCGTAAAAATAATGCCGATCACACTTACCACCAAAGACACCTGCTGCATTCCCAAAATTCCCAAAACGAGGTTTAATAACATAAAAAAAAGAACCATTCCTCCGAGTAAATACAGTTTTTTTCGTATTTTATAATTCTTCATAATTTCGTGCCCCCAACTGCACTTCGCTTTTAAAAGTTTTATTTGAAATAAAGAAAAACCTTGTAAATGGTGAACTTACAAGGTTTTAAGTGCGGAAGATGGGACTTGAACCCACACGAGCGCATTGCTCACAAGATCCTTAGTCTTGCTCGTCTGCCAGTTCCGACACTTCCGCATAGCAATTACTGTCACCGACAGCTTTTATAGAATACCAAATTTTTCTGTAAATGTCAACAGATTTTTTTATCTTTTATACCAGTTCTAGGGCAATCGCAAAGTCACGCAGCAAATAGTCAAGCATTTTCCCATGCTGTA
>CAOKHR010000243.1 GCA_948468325.1 uncultured Lachnospiraceae bacterium
GCGCACACAGAAACGTTCTCCTGCCACGCCGTTTATAAATGCCTTTCCGCTTGTAGCGCCATACAGCGCAACGTTGCCGATAATAATATTTTCATCTTTTTTGTAGCTTACTCCGGCCGGAGCGTAAACAACCAGCTTTCCGCCGGAAAGTCCTTTTCCGAAATAATCATTCGAATCACCGACCAGTTCCAGCGTAAGTCCTTTTGGAATAAATGCTCCAAAGCTCTGGCCGCCTGCACCGCTGCATTGAATAATAAATGTATCGTCTTCTAATGTACCGTCATATTTTTTTGTAATTTCGGAGCCGAAAATTGTTCCAAAAGAACGGTCTGTATTGGAAACTTCCACCTGAATGCTCTTTTTCTGTCTGTTCTCCAATGCATTTTTTAACTTCTTCAACAGGATTGTCATATCCTTTGTCTTTTCCAGCTCAAAATCATATACGTGTTTCGGATTGAATGTCACTTTATCTTTTGGCCCTGCAAAAGGATTCTTTAAAATACGGGATAAATCTATTTCCTTTTCCCGTCCGCTTAAATCTTCCCTTACTTTTAACAAATCACTGCGCCCTACCATTTCGTCCAGCGTACGGAAGCCCAGTTTTGCCATATATTCCCTTAACTCTTCGGCAATAAACCGCATGAAATTTTCCACATATTCCGGTTTTCCGGCAAAACGCTTTCTAAGCTCGGGATTTTGTGTGGCAATGCCGGCCGGACAAGTATCCAGATTGCAGACGCGCATCATGATACATCCAAGCGTAACAAGCGGCGCAGTTGCAAAACCATATTCTTCCGCACCGAGCAAAGCTGCAACCGCAACATCACGGCCGCTCATTAATTTGCCGTCTGTTTCAATCCTGACTTTATCCCGCAGGCCGTTCAAAATCAGCGTCTGATGCGTTTCCGCAAGTCCGAGCTCCCAGGGAAGCCCGGCATTGTGTATCGAGCTTTTCGGAGCCGCTCCGGTGCCGCCGTCATAGCCGGAAATCAAAACTACCTGTGCTCCGGCTTTTGCCACGCCTGCCGCTACGGTTCCGACGCCTGCTTCTGAAACAAGCTTTACCGTAATTCTTGCATCACGATTGGCATTTTTCAAATCATAAATCAGCTGCTCTAAGTCTTCAATAGAATAAATATCATGGTGCGGAGGCGGTGAAATCAAAGATACGCCCGGCGTGGAAAGCCTTGTCTTTGCAATCCAGGGATATACTTTCTTGCCCGGAAGGTGGCCGCCCTCTCCCGGTTTTGCCCCCTGCGCCATTTTTATCTGAATCTCATCCGCGCTGACAAGGTAACGGCTTGTAACACCAAAACGCCCCGATGCCACCTGTTTAATTGCAGAACATTTATTGGGCGTACGGTGCCTGCTTTCGATACGTTCCGCATCTTCCCCGCCTTCTCCGGAATTGGATTTTCCATGGAGGCGGTTCATGGCAACCGCAAGCGTTTCATGCGCCTCTTTGGAAATCGAACCATAAGACATTGCGCCTGTTTTAAAACGTGTCACAATCGAATCTACACTTTCTACCTCTTCGAGCGGGACACCCTTTTTCGGATAATTGAAATCCATCAAACCTCTGATATTGGCATTTTTCTCCTCTGCATTGACTAATTTCGTATATTCCTTAAATAATTTGTAATCGCCCCGCTTTGTGGACTCCTGCAGCAGATGAATTGTGGCCGGATTATAAAGATGGGAATCTGCGCCGCTTCTCATTTTATGGCGTCCTCTGCTGTCTAAGGTCAAATCCGTTTCAAGGCCAAGCGGGTCATAGGCCAGCGAGTGAAGCGCATCTACATCTTCCGCAATGTCCTTAAGCGTGATTCCTCCGATACGGCTGACGGTATCTGTAAAATATTTGTCGATTACATCTTTATCAATTCCGATTGCCTCAAAAATCTTAGACCCCTGATAAGACTGGAGCGTGGAAATTCCCATCTTAGATGCAATTTTTACAATTCCATTGACAATGGCATGATTGTAATCTTCCACTGCCGCATAATAATCTTTATCTAACATATGCTCATCCACAAGCTGTTTTACCGTATCCTGCGCCAGATAAGGATTGATTGCACAGGCGCCGTAACCTAAAAGCGTTGCAAAATGATGCACTTCTCTTGGTTCTCCGGACTCTAAAATCATGGCAACGGCCGTTCTTTTTTTCGTTTTTACAAGATGCTGCTGCAATGCGGATACTGCAAGCAGGGAAGGAATCGGCACATGATTTTCGTCTACGCCCCTGTCGGAAAGAATCAAAATATTTGCTCCGTCCCTGTATGCACGGTCGGCTTCCACAAAAAGATGTTCCACGGCCTTTTCCAGACTTGTGTTTTTATAATAAATTATCGGAAGGACTACAACTTTAAACCCATCCACTTTCATGGATTTGATTTTCATCAAATCGGTGTTTGTCAGAATCGGGTTGTTGACCTTTAGCAAATGACAGTTGATAGCTTTTTCTTCCAGAAGATTTCCGTCCTTGCCTATGTAAACCGCAGTAGAAGTCACTACTTTTTCACGGATTGAATCAATGGGCGGATTTGTCACCTGTGCAAACAGCTGTTTAAAATAATTAAACAGCGGCTGATGGTCTCCGGCCAGCGCTGCAAGCGGCGTATCAATACCCATGGCATCCGTGCCTTCTCCCCCGTCTCTTGCCATCGGCAGAATCACTTCTTTTAAAGATTCATACGTATATCCAAATGCTTTCTGCATTCTCTGACGGTCTTCTTTTTTGTATTCCGGCACGCGCTGATTCGGAATCTTAAGATCTTCCAGACAAATCAGATTCCTGTCCAGCCACTCACCGTAAGGCTGTTTCTCTGCATAAGCGGCCTTTAACTCTTCATCGTCAATGACCCGTCCTTTTACCGTATCCACAAGAAGCATTTTACCCGGACGCAGCCTTTCTTTTACTGCAATCTTCATCGGATCAATATCCAGTACACCGACTTCCGAAGAAAGAATCAGATAATTGTCTTTCGTAATATAATATCTGGAAGGCCGGAGTCCGTTGCGGTCAAGTACGGCTCCCATCACGTCGCCGTCCGAGAACAAAATAGATGCCGGCCCGTCCCATGGTTCCATCATAGTTGCATAATACTGGTAAAAATCCCTTTTCTTCTGGGACATCAGTGAATTGTTGGCCCATGGCTCCGGTATCATAATCATAACTGCAAGCGGAAGATCCATGCCGCTCATCACAAGAAATTCCAGTGTATTGTCAAGCATCGCAGAATCGGAACCTTCGCTGCTCACCACAGGAAGCACTTTTAAAAGCTCTCCCTTTAAATACTCGGATTCCATCGTCTCTTCCCTGGCAAGCATTTTATCTGCATTTCCCTTGATGGTATTAATCTCGCCGTTGTGTACAATAAAACGGTTCGGATGTGCCCGCTCCCAGCTTGGATTTGTATTGGTAGAAAAGCGGGAATGCACCGTTGCAATTGCCGATTCGTAATCTTCATCCTGCAAATCCGCAAAAAACAGACGAAGCTGCTCTACCAAAAACATGCCCTTGTATACAATGGTACGGCTGGATAAAGAAACTACATAGGTATCATCATTCGACTGCTCAAACACACGTCTTGCCACATAGAGCTTGCGGTCAAAATCCAGTCCTTTTTCCACATTGGAAGGCCGTCCTACAAACCCCTGCATAATATAAGGCATACAGTCTGCCGCTTTCTGTCCCAGCCTGGAAGGATCGGTCGGAACTTTTCTCCATCCCAAAAATTCCATTCCCTCTTTCTTCACAATGACTTCAAACATCTTCTTTGCCTGATTGCGCTTTAGTTCATCCTGCGGAAAGAAAAACATGCCAATGCCGTAATCTCTTTCCCCGCCGATTTTAATGCCTGCCGTCCTGGCTGCTTTGGAGAAAAACTTATGGGAAATCTGCAGCAAAATGCCGACGCCGTCTCCTGTCTTTCCCTCTGCATCTTTTCCGGCCCTGTGCTTCAAATTCTCTACGATTTTCAATGCATTCGCCACTGTATCATGTGTTTTGACGCCCTTGATATTGACAACGGCTCCGATTCCGCAGTTGTCATGTTCAAATTCCGGGCGATACAGGGCCGGCGCCGGTTCCTTCATTG
>CAOKHR010000244.1 GCA_948468325.1 uncultured Lachnospiraceae bacterium
TCCTCTTTGATATAATCCCCTACTTTAAAAGGTTTCAGCAAAAGAATTAAAACTCCTCCTGCAAAATTGGAAAGACTGCCCTGCAGTGCAAGACCAAGCGTAAGTCCGGCAGAACCTACAACCGCCACCACGGATGCAGCGGTAACGCCAAATAACGTCAGTATGAGAACAATCAGTATAAAATACATCACATACTTAAGCAGTGCATCCAGAAACTGCCTCACGCCCACGTCTGCTTCTGTTTTTTCCAGCCACCGGCGCAGCAGTTTGCGGGAAAATTTAATGATTCTGCTTCCGATTGCATAAACAACTACTGCAAAGACAATTTCCAGTGCAAATCCTAAAAGTCCGGGTATCAGTCCCTCTAACCACTCGCGAATCATGCCTGCATCTGCTTCTTTCAGTTTTTCTGCCGCCTGTTCCAGATTTTCCAGCGTTCTTGTCTCTGTAGTAATATCCAGGTTATCCATCCGCTTCCTCCATAGATTTTATTTTTCCCTATAAAGCATGAATAAACAGTCCGCTTCTTAACTTCGGCTCAAACCATGTCGATTTCGGCGGCATCAGCATGCCTGCATCTGCCACGGCAAAAAGCTCCTGAATTGAAGTCGGATACATGGCAAATGCCACGGCACAGTCCTCCTCTACTCTTCGCTCCAGTTCCTTTAACCCGCGGATGCCTCCTACAAAATCAATTCTCGCATCCGTCTTTGGATCTTGGATTCCCAGCACCGGGTTTAAAAGAAGATTCTGCAGAAGAGACACATCCAGTCCTTCTACCGGATCTTCGCTCCTGTCCTTTTCCTTAATCTTTAAGCAATACCATGTTCCGGAAAGATACATGGAAATCTCGCCTTTTTCCTGAGGCTTTCTGGCTCCGTCAAGCTGCGTAACTTCAAAAATTTCTCCTGCTTTTTCTAAAAATTCTGCTTCCGTATAGCCATTGAAATCTTTCACCAGACGGTTATAATCCAGAATCATAAGCTCTTCATCCGGAAACAATACAGACAGAAAATAGTTAAATTCTTCCTCTCCTGTATAAGAAGGCTGTTTCTCTCTCCGCATAAATCCGACTTTTACTGCCGATGCAGCCCTGTGATGTCCGTCTGCTATGTAAATTTCCCCGATTTCTGCAAATGCGTTTTGTATTTTTTCAATATCAGACACATCAGAAATTTTATATACTCTGTGGGAAATACCGTCTTCCGAAACAAAATCATAAAGCGCCCTTCTTTCTTTGGCACGCCCGACTGCTTCACGGATTACCGCATTGGCCCGATATGCCAGAAAAATGGGGCCTGTCTGGGCATTGCATATATCGACATGGCGGATGCGGTCCGCCTCTTTTTCTGCCCTGGTATTTTCATGCTTTTTAATGATACCGTCTGCATAATCGTCAATCGACGCACATGCCACAATTCCTGTCTGCATACGGCCGTCCATCGTCAGCTCATACACATAATAACAAGGCTTCTTTTCCTGTATAAACTCGCCTTTTTCAAACATTTCCCATAAAATATCGCGGGCTTTTTGATAAACCCTGTCATCATACATATCAATGTCATCTTCAAACTGTGTTTCTGCCCGGTCAATTTTTAAAAAAGAGTCCGGATTTTTTCTTACTGCTTCTTTTGCTTCTTTTCTGTTATAAACGTCATAAGGTAAAGCAGCTATATCTGCCGCTTTACCTTCTGCCGGACGAATACACAGAAATGGTTTTATATCCGCCATTTTGTCTCCTCGTTTTTTGTTCTATTTTACAACACGTACTTTTAACACGCCGTCAATCGCTTTTAACTGTCCGATTACTTCTTCTGTTACCGGTGTACTGATGTCCAGTAATGTATACGCATAATCGCCCTTAGACTTATTTGTCATATCCTCGATATTAATATCTGCATTTCCGAAAACCGTAGAATATTTTCCAATCATGCCTTTTTTGTTCTTATGCAGAATCGCTACGCGGCCTGCTTTGTCACAGCCGCCCATATTACAGTCAGGGAAATTGACAGAATGTACAATATTTCCGTTTTCCAGATAATCACGTATTTCACGGACAGCCATCATCGCACAGTTATCTTCCGATTCTTCCGTGGAAGCACCGAGATGCGGCGTTAAAATCACTCCGTCTGCTCCTGCCGTTGTCGGATTTGCAAAATCGGTCACATATTTTTTCACTTTATTGTTTTTGATTGCATCTATTACGGCAGCTTCATCTACCAGAAGATCCCTTGCAAAATTTAACAGCACCACGCCGTCTTTCATCTTCTCAATAGCTTCCGCATTAATCATTCCCTTTGTACTGTCCAGCAGCGGAACATGAATTGTAATATAATCACATTCTTTATAAATATCTTCCACATTACTGATATGCTTTACGCTGCGTGAAAGACTCCATGCTGCATTTACCGAAATATAAGGATCATATCCAAGTACTTCCATGCCAAGATGTGTTGCTGCATTCGCCACTAAAACACCAATTGCTCCAAGTCCGATAACACCCAGCTTTTTGCCGGATATTTCACAGCCCGCAAAATTTTTCTTCTGTTTTTCGGATAATTTCGCAATATCTGCCTCGTCTTTGTTGTCTCTTACCCATTCAATTCCTCCTACAATATCACGGGAAGCTAAAAGCATTCCTGCAATCACCAGCTCTTTGACGCCGTTTGCATTGGCGCCAGGAGTATTAAATACGACAATTCCCTGGTCCGCACATTGGTCCAGCGGAATATTATTGACACCGGCGCCTGCCCTGGCAACCGCTTCAAGTCCCTCCGGAAGCTCCATATCATGCATGGATGCGCTTCGGACCAATACTGCCTGTGCATTTTTTATGTCATCTGTCTTCTGATATTTATCTGAAAATAAATGTAATCCGACATCTGCAATCGGGTTCAAACAAGTATACTGAAACATGATTTCTCTCCTTTACATTTATGCATTATTTTTTTCAAATTCCCGCATGAAAGCTGCCAGCTTCTCAACACCTTCTTTTGGCATTGCATTGTAAATAGACGCCCGCATGCCGCCAACAGAACGATGTCCTTTTAAGTTTTCAAACCCTGCCGCTTTTGCCTCTGCAACAAATTTTGCATCCAGATCCGCATCTCCTGTTACAAACGGAACATTCATCAGTGACCTGTCTTCTTTTACGACGGTTCCTTTGAACAGTTTGCTTTCGTCCAGAAAATCATATAAAATCTTTGCTTTCTCTTCATTGCGCTCTTTAATTGCCGAAAGCCCTCCCAAATTCTTTAACCACTTGAATACTTTGCCGCAGATATAAATACCATATGCGGGCGGTGTATTATATAAAGAATCTGCGTCTGCATGTGTTTTATATTTTAACATTGTCGGTGTGCCCGGCAGTGTATCTTCTGTAATCAAATCTTCACGGATGATGACAATTACAACACCGGCCGGCCCTATATTTTTCTGAACTCCGCCGTAAATAATGCCATACCTGCTCACATCAACCGGTTCAGACAGAAAACAGGAGGATACGTCAGCCACTAAAATATGTCCCTTTGTGTTTGGAAGAGTTTTGTATTTTGTACCGTAAATCGTATTATTCTCACAGATATATACATAATCCGCATCTTCCGGAATATCTAAATCGGAACAGTCCGGAATATAAGAAAAAGTCTTATCTTCCGAAGAAGCAACCGCAACTGCATCCCCATAAATCTGTGCTTCTTTCCAGGCTTTTTTTGCCCATTGTCCTGTCACAATATAAGCTGCTTTCCTGTTCTTCATCAGATTCATCGGAATCATGGCAAACTGCTGTGATGCCCCGCCCTGCAGAAATAATACTTTATAATTGTCCGGAATATTCATCAAATCACGCAAATCTGCTTCCGCTTCTTTGATGATTGTATCGTAAACTTTGGACCGGTGGCTCATTTCCATTACGGACATTCCGCTTCCCCTGTAATCCATCATCTCTTCTGCCGCTTCCCGCAGCACTTCTTCCGGCAGAACGGCTGGCCCTGCAGAAAAATTATACACTCTGCTCATCTTCATTTCCTCCTGTACTAAATTTCTATTTATACATTCATTTATGTTAATCTTTTTCGACATAACTGTCAATT
>CAOKHR010000245.1 GCA_948468325.1 uncultured Lachnospiraceae bacterium
ATACGTTCTTCTGTTGTCCGGATCCGTAAATCCACAGACACCCGCTTCATCGCCATAGTACAGTGTCGGCGCTCCCGGCCATGTCATCTGAATCAAAACGGCCTCACGCATAACGCCGTAATCTATGTCTTCACTCGCCGCGGCCGCCCCCAGATATTCTACCCTGCCCGCTTTATGATTCGTTCTCGTTAAAAATCTGGAATGGTCATGATTGGAAATCTGGTTCATTGCACAGAGCAGGGAAGGCGTCATAAAACTTGTCATATAATGCCGCATTGCACCTTCAAAATCACTGATTTTTCCAATGCTTTCCGGCCGGAATTCATCACTGTGCTTCTCCATTCCTGTCAAAAACCATGTTAAAGGCTCCATAAATGCGGCGTAATTCATAATGGTATCCCACTGGTCACCGCGCAGCCATTCCGCCGGATCCCCGTAATGTTCCGCCAGAATCAATGCATCTGGATTTGCTTCCTTTACTGCATTTCGAAAATCATGCCAGAATTTATGGTTAAATTCTTTGCTGTGCCCCACATCCTCTGCCACATCCAGACGCCATCCGTCTGCACAATATGGTTCACAAACCCATTTCTTTGCAATGCGTAAAATATCATCATATAAAGCTTTCGAGCCTTCATAATTCAGCTTCGGAAGCGTTTCATGCCCCCACCAGCCTTCATACGCCTTATTATCCGGCCATGCGCTGTCATCCTGATCCTTAAATCCGAAATAACTTCTGTACGGACTGTCTTTCGATATATATGCACCCTGGGCAAACCCTTCCTTGCCGTCATATATTTTTTCCCGGTCCAGCCAGCAGTTAAAAGAACCGCAATGGTTAAATACTCCATCCAGAATTACACGCATCCCCCGGCTGTGCACTTCTCTTACAAATTCGGCAAAAAACTCATTGCTTGCCTGCAGGTTTTTCTGACTTGTCACACGGGTGCAGTAACGCGTCGCATTCCTGTTATCCTGATCGCTTCCGGAAAGCAGCCTGCCCCCATCTTCCACAATTTTTCCAAAATGAGGATCGATATGATCATAATCCTGAATGTCATATTTGTGGTTTGAGGGGGATACAAAAAGCGGATTAAAATAAATTACTTCTACTCCAAGGTCAGAAAGATAATCCAGCTTCTTTCGCACACCCTCCAAATCGCCGCCGTAAAATTCTCCTACGCTAAAATTCTCCGGACATTTTTCCCACTGGTCTTTTGGCACCTTTTTACTGAATGTGCGAATATAATAATATTCATTGTCCAGCACGTCATTTGTCGGGTCGCCATTGTAAAACCGGTCTGTCATAATCTGGTACATAACGGCTCCTTTTGCCCAGTCCGGCGTAGAAAATCCGGGTACAATCCTGAAAAAATACTGTTTCCTGATCTCCTTTGAGACTCCGTAACGGTCATACCGGCATGTAAGCAGGCCGGATACAATTTCAAAATAATAAGAAAATTCTTCTGTTCCAAGCATAACCTCCGCGGCATAATAATCAAACGTCCCGTCGCTTTCCGTAAGCTCCATCAAATATGCTTCATCCTCCGTACACAGCCAGACGCCATCCACATTATCCCTGGCCGTACGGAATTTAATCGTTACGGTTTCGTTTTCTTTTGGTTCTGCCGGAATCCGATAATCTTTCGTTCCATCCGAAAACAGCGCTTCTTTCCGGAAAACCGGCCGCATATGCATAATATACTCCTGCATTTTATCAATTTTCTGCGCATCCTGATATTTCATAAATCATAATCTCCTTTCCGGTAAAAACAGACAGTAAAAAAGACAGCTTCAACTGCTGTCTTTTTAGGAGAAGGTATTTTTACTATGGGTATAGCAAAAACTATTAATGATTGGGGGGGGGGGTTACAGCTATTATAATAACACCTAAAGCGAAATCAGTGTGCACAAACTTCACAAATTCTTTTCCTGTTTTTTGTGAAATTTGCACAATCCTTTTATTCTGCTTGCTGCTGAAATAACCCTTCAAACTCTTCCCGGTTAATTTTTTCTTTCTCTAACAACAGTTCGGCACACCGATTTAAAACATCCTCGTATTCATGTATAATCTTCTTTGCTTTTTCATAGCTTTCGTCAATGATTCGTTTTACCTCTTCATCAATCCTTGTCGCTACGCTCTCACCGTATCCTCGGGTATGGGCAAGATCTCTTCCGATAAATACCTCGTCATCGTCGCTGTCGTAATTAATCAGTCCCACATTCTCTGACATACCATATTTTGTAACCATGGCTTTTGCAAGCTGTGTTGCCTGCTTAATATCCTGAGACGCACCTGTGGTAATATCGTCAAAAATCATTTCTTCCGCCACACGGCCGCCAAGATCCACGACAATCTCCTGCAGCATGCGTCCCTTTGTATTAAACATTTTATCTTCTTCATTTCTGGGCATCGTATAACCTGCGGCTCCTGAACCGGTGGGAATGATAGATACCGTATCCACAGGCCCCACATCCGGCAGCACATGAAACAAAATCGCATGCCCCGCTTCATGGAATGCTGTAATTCTCTTTTCTTCTTCTGTAATAATACGGCTTTTCTTTTCTGCACCGATTCCCACTTTTACAAAGGACTGCCGAATATCGTTTTGAGCGATATATGCCCGGTCTTCTTTTGCCGCATTGATGGCGGCTTCATTCAGCAGGTTCTCCAAATCCGCTCCTGTAAATCCTGCCGTTGTCTGGGCAATCTGTTTCAAATCCACATCATCACTCAAAGGTTTGTTTTTGGCATGGACATGCAGAATTTCTTCTCTTCCTCCAATATCCGGCCTTCCTACATGAATTTTCCTGTCAAACCGTCCGGGACGCAGAATCGCCGGATCTAATATATCGACACGGTTTGTCGCCGCCATAACAATGATTCCCTCATTGACGCCAAAACCGTCCATCTCGACAAGAAGCTGATTTAATGTCTGCTCGCGTTCGTCATGGCCGCCGCCCATTCCCGTTCCTCTTCGCCTTGCTACGGCGTCAATTTCATCAATAAAAACAATACAGGGCGCATTCTTCTTGGCTTCCTCAAATAAATCTCTGACACGGGATGCACCCACGCCGACAAACATCTCCACAAAATCCGAGCCGGAAATGCTAAAGAACGGTACTCCCGCTTCTCCCGCTACCGCTTTCGCAAGCAGCGTCTTTCCGGTTCCCGGAGGTCCCACAAGAAGAATTCCCTTGGGAATCCGTGCCCCCAGACGTATATATTTTCTCGGAAATTTGAGAAAATCCACCAGCTCTTCCAGTTCTTCTTTCTCTTCACGAAGTCCTGCAACGCTGCCAAAATTCGCCGTATTGTCCTTGCCGGAAAGCTTTGCACGGCTTTTGCCAAAATTCATCATCCTGGTTCCGCCGCCGGCCGATGCCGACTGATTGCTCATAATCATAAATAAAATAAACATCGCGGCCAGTACAATTAAAAGCGGGAGCAAATTTAAAAGCCAGCTCTCCTGAGGTACGTCTCCGATATAATAATTGTCAAACTGATACTCTTTCAGCATCTCCTGAACCGCATTGACATCTGATACATAAAGTTTTTTTGACAGGCCTTCCCGTAAACGAATATCCAGAACACCTGTCGGTATTTCTCTGTTCTGCTCTATTTTTATATATACTACCTGTTCGTTTTCCAATGCCGACTGAAATTCTGTCATCGAATATGAACCCGTTTCCTGCCTCGCATCCAACAGCATCCAAACAACAACTACTACAATGATCAGCATCGCATAGAATCCGAACCCTCTGTAACTACGCTTTTCCAACTGGAAACCTCCTTCTAAAAACGAATCAGTCCAACTCAACTATACCGATATACGGCAGATTTCTGTACTTCTGTGCATAGTCAAGCCCATAACCTACGATAAACTCATCCGGTATCTGGAAACAGGTATAATCTACATTCACCTCAACCACACGCCGCTCCGGTTTATCCAACAATGTACAGAGCTTTAAACTCTTAGGATTTCTCTTTTTCAGATAACTAAGCAGATAACTTAACGTTCTGCCCGAATCAATAATATCCTCAACAATAATAATATTTTTGCCCTCTATA
>CAOKHR010000246.1 GCA_948468325.1 uncultured Lachnospiraceae bacterium
GCTCCTACGGAGCGGTCTCGAAATGTATACCCTAAAGGGCATCCCAATATGACACACTCCTACGGAGCGGTCTCGAAATGTAATATTTTGTTTACTGTATGTTTTAAGCTTCTTTCAAACAGGGAATCTTCGCAGCTTTTCGCCGTCTTTTCAAAATTTCGGACATAGGTAAAAACCGTCCGGTTTTCATATGCTTTCTGAAACCTCATATTATAAGGAATTGTACAGACTCCCGAAGTATCTATGCGGTACTGTCTGACCAGACTTTTCAATTCATCAAACTGGTTTTGGTGATATTTCCCGACAAGGAAAATGATGTTCTTATGAACAGGTAAATGTTTCAGATAAATATTTTCCATTCCCTGATGTGGAATAGTGATATTTACTACAAGAAGCTGGCAGGATTTTATCGTTTCTTCTTCCCATTGACCGCTGCCGCACTCTTTTAATATAAATGTATCCGGAATCTGCGCATACCGTTCCAGGCCTGCTGCTACCGCCGCCATATTTGCACTTGTGCCAATTTGGCGTGCAATTCCCCAAAATGCTATCTGCAAAATAACACTTCTCCTTATAAGAAATAACTTATGGGATTATTTTTTGATAAAAATGAATATGATAAAAAGATTTAAAAGATATTTCTATGATACACGATAACTTTCTATTTGTAAATACTTTTTTTGATATTTTTATAAAATTCGTAACGATCCAGTTACTTTTTACACCCACGCCAGTCACTCCGCTGACTGGCGATGGGTCAATACGTAAAACATAAAAAGGCTGTCCAGCCTTACGTCTTCACTGTTTCGAAGCGCATATCCTTAATGGTGAAACAGACGAATACCCGTAAAACTCATCACCATTCCATATTTATTACACGTTTCGATTACATTTTCATCACGAATGGAACCGCCGGGCTGTGCCACATATTTCACACCGCTTTTATGGGCACGCTCAATATTATCTCCAAACGGGAAAAAGGCATCTGAGCCAAGCGTCACATCTGTCATTTGATCCAGCCAGGCACGCTTTTCTTCTTTTGTGAAAACCTCCGGTTTTACTTTAAAAATATTTTGCCATGCCCCGTCTGCAAGTACATCCATATAATCTTCTCCGATATAAAGATCTATGGCATTGTCTCTGTCCGCCCTGCGAATACCGTCTACAAACGGGAGCTTCAGCACTTTCGGAGACTGGCGCAAAAACCAGTTGTCTGCTTTTTGTCCTGCAAGCCGTGTACAGTGGATACGGCTCTGCTGTCCGGCTCCAATGCCGATTGCCTGTCCGTTTTTTACATAGCATACGGAATTTGACTGTGTATACTTCAGTGTAATCATGGAAATTGCAAGATCAATTTTCGCCTGCTCTGTCAAATCCTTATTCTCCGTAACAATATGATCAAAAAAAGCATCGTCAATTTTTAATTCGTTTCTTCCCTGTTCAAAAGTAATGCCGAATACCTGCTTTCTCTCAATCTGATCCGGCTCATAATCCGGATCAATTTCAATCACATTATAATTTCCGTTTTTCTTTGTTTTTAAAATTTCAAGCGCTTTCGGTTCATATCCCGGTGCAATGATTCCATCGGACACTTCCCGCTTAATCAAAAGAGCCGTTGCTTCATCGCAGACATCAGAAAGTGAAATAAAATCTCCAAAAGACGACATGCGGTCTGCGCCCCTTGCCCTTGCATAAGCATTTGCAATCGGTGTAAACTCTATCTCCATGTCATCCACCCAGTAGATTTTTTTCTCTGTATCCGATAACGGAAGTCCTACCGCCGCTCCGGCAGGCGATACATGCTTAAAAGAAGTCGCTGCGGCAAGTCCTGTCGCTGCTTTTAATTCCCGCACTAACTGCCATCCGTTAAACGCGTCCAGAAAATTAATATATCCCGGTTTTCCGGACAGCACTTTTATCGGCAGTTCTCCGTTTTCAACATAAATACGGGAAGGCTTCTGGTTGGGGTTACAGCCGTATTTTAATTCTAATTCTTTCATTCTAATCCTCCTCTTTATTGATTCTTATTTACAATTCTGGACTCGTATTTTCCTGTGGCAATCTCAATATAACGTACAAAAAGAGAAACTTTATTCTCCTCATTTAAGCTGTTCCAGACCTTATTCGTAAACTCGTCAATCGTACCTTCTGTTTTTACCCATTCCGGTTCTCCCTCAAAGCTTGGCAGAGGATTTCCGTCGCCCATATAAGTATGTATAAAATGTCCCTCTCCATTCTGCGGGTTCTCATATGCAAATGTATAACGGCTGCAGGCATCAGGATTACCGTTATTACTCTTTAAAATAGACATTGCATAATTATAGGTTCCGTTTTCAATATGCATAATTCCGGAAATTCTGGGTGTAAAATTAGGCGCATCCGGTTCAAATTCTCGTCCGCGAAGTGACTGTTCAAACGTCTGCTGCTTATCCATTGCCTCATAAATCGTATCTGTCTGGTCTCCGTTTGTCACAATTGTTTTATTGCCAAGAACACGGACAGGCGCATAGATGATCAGACTTGGATCACTCAGTTTTGCAGGATCAAACGCCTGCGTACGAATACCTTCTCCATCCTGAACAAATATCCTGTTACGGCTGTTTGTGCTTCTTCCCATGATAAAATATGCTGTAACCGCATATTTCCCATCTTCGCTTTTTCCAATCACAATCCCGCGTCCCGGATAGTCATTTTTACAAAGCTGTGCTTCCAGTGACAGTAATTCCATAATTTTCCTCCTTTTCCTGTACAAAATCCTACGCCTGGCAGCTTTCCTGCCGATGCAAAAAAAGCCAACACATCCAGGCTGTTTGCCCAGACGGCCGGCATTGATACTGTTATACTCCATGTGGTAAACTCCACAATCCGTCAGTTATATAACTGGTTTTATTTAATCATGCATTGTAGGAAATGTCAAGTAAGAGCCGGAATAAATTCCGGCTCCTAAAAAACAGTTTATTATTTTTTCTGAACATATTTCAGACAGTCAAGCGTTACAGATACCAGGATGATAATGCCTGAGAATACGAACTGCAGGTTTGTATCAATACCAAGTATTGTCAGAGAATAAGTCAAAGCAGTGAAAATAAATACACCGACTACTACGCCTGAAATTTTACCGATACCACCGGTAAAAGATACACCGCCGACTACGCAGGCCGCAATCGCGTCCATCTCCCAGCCCTGTCCATAAGCTGCTGATCCGGAACCAACCATTCTAAGACATTCCAGCCATGATCCAAATCCATATAAAACCCCTGCCATAGCAAATGCGCCTACTGTTACGGCAAATACGGAAATACCTGAAACGGATGCTGCCTCGGGATTTCCGCCGACTGCATACAGATTCTTTCCGAATTTTGTTTTATTCCAGATAAACCATACAATTACAATTGCTGCTACTGCCCAAAGAATAATTGTCGGAAATCCGCTCATTTTCGGAATAAACATATTTGGAATTGCGGGCTCAATTGCACCAAATGATACACCTTTTGTTGCATAAGTAACAATACCAAAGATTACCAGCATATTAGCCATTGTAGAGATAAATGGATGCATTTTAAATTTAGCTGTAAAAAATCCGGCAATTGTTGTAAAAATCGTACATAATATTATACATACAACTAATGCAAAAACGGCTCTGCCTATAACAGGCCATCCTGTAAAATCAAATATATGTCCGAAAACGGCGCCTGTATTGATTCCCTGATGCATAATAATCGTTGCTGCCGTCATACCCATACCAACCATACGTCCTATGGAAAGATCGGTACCTGTAAGGAGGATCAGAGCTGCAACACCAAGTGCAAGGAACATACGTGGAGATGCCTGCTGCAAAATATTTAAAACGTTATTATAAGTAAGCAGCGGAGAACCTTTTATAATTGGTGTAATAATACACAATGCGATAAAAATCAATACAATAGCAATATACAATCCATTCTGTAAAAGGAATGCCCTGCGGTTAAATGTATATTTGTAATTCTCCCATTTCTGGGCTCTTGTCTCCATAAAGCTGAACTTTGACATACGCAGCAAATCAATCAAATGATATTTGTACGTA